>NZ_KB906356.1:0-223357 GCF_000381305.1 Thioalkalivibrio sp. ALE16 | reverse complement strand
CGGGCTCCAGCCCTCGGTGGGCCGGGTCGGTGACTCCTACGACAACGCCCTGGCGGAGACCATCAACGGGCTGTACAAGACCGAGGTCCGGGCCTACTGGGGACGTCTTAACGATCGACGCGACGTCGAGTGGGCTACGCTCCAGTGGGTCGACTGGTTCAACCGGCGACGCCTGTTGGAATCCAACGGGTATCGACCGCCGGCAATCATCGAAGCGCAGTACCATCAACCACTTCAGGGGTCCGTTCGTGCAGCGTGACCCAAACCAACGGGTCTCCGGGAAACC
This sequence comes from Thioalkalivibrio sp. ALE16, assembly GCF_000381305.1. Lineage (NCBI taxonomy): Bacteria > Pseudomonadati > Pseudomonadota > Gammaproteobacteria > Chromatiales > Ectothiorhodospiraceae > Thioalkalivibrio > Thioalkalivibrio sp. ALE16. The sequence continues at coordinate 223,071 of NZ_KB906356.1, read as the reverse complement.
CGGGGCGGTTCACTTTCTTGGGCAAGCAAGAAAGGACCTCGGGGCGCGCTGGCGAGTCAGCGCCTGGCAGTATGTGGACCGGAGCCACCGTAAACACCGATGCCGAACCAGGACCAGCCACCACGAGGCAGGCGGCGGACCGGAGGCACGTAAACACCGGATGACGAACCAGGACCAGCCTCAACAGGGCAGGCAGCAGGCACCGAGTGATCAGGGTTCGGCGCGCGGTGCAGTGGCGGCGCGGACCCCGCGGCGCTCGCCGTCGACATCGTCGATCTCGTCGTCCAGCTCGTGCAGGCGGCGCGTGGTCGCCAGCGGCGAGGTGGTGCCGCGCGCGACCAGGCTGTAGGCCGCCGGAATCACGAACAGCGTAAACAGCGTCGCGAACAGCACACCGGAGAACACCGCCACCCCGATCACGAAGCGCGTCTCCTCGCCCGGCCCGGAGGCCAGGATCAGCGGAATGGAGCCCGCAACCGTGGTCAGCGCCGTCATCAGCACCGGCCGCAGCCGCATGCGCGCGGCCTCGATGATCGCGGCGTCGAAATCACGCCCGCGGTCGCGCAACTGGTTGGCGAATTCGACGATCAGGATGCCGTTCTTCGCCGCCAGGCCGATCAGCATGACCATGCCGATCTGACTGTAGATATTCAGCGTCTGGCCGGTAACGGTCAGGCCGATCAGGGCACCCACCACCGCCAGCGGGACGGTCAGCATGATCACGAACGGGTGCACGAAGCTCTCGAACTGCGCCGCCAGCACCAGGAAGACCACCAGCAGGGCCAGCGCGAAGACAAACAGGATCGCCTCCGAGCCGGTGCGCAGATCCAGCGATTCGCCCTTGTAGTCGATGCCCGCCTCGGCCGGCAGGAGCTCGGCGGCCTTGGCATCCAGCGTGTCCAGCGCCTCGCCCAGGGTCATGCCGTCGCGCAGCCCGGCGGTCAGGGTGACCGCCCGCGAGCGGTTGTAGCGTTCCAGCGAGGACGGACCGGCCTGTTCCTCGTAGGTGACCAGGCTGGACAGCGGCACCATGGCGCCGGAACTGGAGCGTACGTAGAGGTTGTCGATATCGCCCGGCGTGCGGCGCTGATCGGCCAGGCCCTCGATGATCACGTCGTACTCCTCGCCGCGATCGACGAAGGTGGTCACGTCGCGCCCGCCGAGCACGATGTCCAGCGTACGGCCGACATCGCGCATGGAGACACCAAGGTCGCCCGCCCGGTCGCGATCCAGACGCACGTTCAGCTGTGGCTGGGTAGGCTCGTAATCGAGATCCACCCGGGTCAGGCCCTCGATGCCTTCGGCGGCCTCGCGCATGATTTCGCCCCACTCCTCGAGCTGGTCGTAATCCGGCCCGGAGATCACGAACTGGACCGGCGGCCCGACGCGACCGCGAGAAAGGCCCTGGCGCATGACCACGCGCGCCTCTACCCCGGGCATCTCGTTGATGATGCCGCGGATCTCGTCGATCACCTCCTGACCGGACACGTCGCGGTCGTCCCAGTGCTCCAGGATCGCGATCACAAACCCGTTGTTCATCAGCTCGGAGCCGCCGAAGCCGCGTGGCGTACGCACCAGGGCGCGGCGGATCGGGCCGTCCTCGATCAGCGGCTGGATCCGGGCCTCGACCTCGGCCATCTGGCGGCTCATGTACTCGAAGTTCGCCCCCTCGGGTCCGTCAACCAGGACGAAGAAGGACCCGCGATCCTCCTGCGGCGCAAACTCCTCGGGCAGCGCGTCGAACAGATACCAGGCCCCGGCCAGCACCGCGGCCAATAGCGGTACCACCAGCCACGACCCCTTGAGCCCGGTCGCCAGCACGCGGCCGTAACCGGCCTCCAGCGCCGCAAAGCCGCGGCCGATGTAGTGGGCGGCACCGGTCTGGTCATCGCCCTTGTGCATCAGGCGCCCGGAGAGCACCGGCGCCAGGGTCAGCGCCACAATGCTGGAGAAGAAGACCGCGATGGCCATGGCGATCGCGAACTCGGTGAACAGCTGGCCCACCGTGCCGTCGAGGAAGGCCAGGGGCACGAACACCGCGATCAGTACCGAGGTGGTCGCCACAATCGCGAACCCGACCTGGCCCGCACCGCGGTAGGCCGCCAGCAGCCCCGGCTCGCCCCGTTCGATGCGCCGGTGGATGTTCTCCAGCATTACGATCGCGTCGTCCACCACCAGTCCGACCGCCAGCACCAGCGCCAGCAGCGTCAGCAGGTTGACCGAAAACCCGAACAGGCTGATACCGATGAACGCGGCGGTAATCGCGACCGGCACGGTCACCGCCGGGATCAGGGTCGCCCGCCAGCTGCCCAGAAACAGGTAGATCACGAACACCACCGCGGCAGTCGCGACCGCCAGGGTGATGTAGACCTCGCGGATCGCCCCCTCGATGAAGACCGACTCGTCGTAGGTGGTGACCAGCGAGGTGCCCTCCGGCAGGGAGTCCTGCAGGCGGTCCGCCATGGCCTTCACGCCATTGGCGACCTCCAACACATTGGCGTTGGACTGGCGGATGATGCCGAGCCCGATCATGTCCTCGCCGTTGCCGCGGAACTCGCTGCGCTCGGTATCCGCGCCGATATTCACCTCGGCGACATCGCCCAGGCGCACCAGCTGCCCGCCCTCCCCGCGCTTGAGCACCAGCCCGGCGAAATCTTCGGGGGTGCGGTACTGGCGCTCCACGCGCACGGTGAATTCGCGCTCCAGCGAGTCGAGACGCCCCGCCGGCAGTTCCACGTTTTCCTGCTGCAGGGCGTCGGCGATGTCGGTGACGGTCAGCTCGCGCGCGGCCAGGGCCTCGCGGTCGACCCATATGCGCATCGCGTAGCTGCGCGCGCCGCCCCGGCGCACCAGCCCGACGCCGTCCACCACCGACAGGCGATCAATCAGGTTGCGCTCGGCGTAGTCCGCCAGCTCCAGCGCATCCATGGTGGTGCTGGAAAGGTTCAGCCACAGGATCGGGTTGGCATCGGCGTCCGCCTTGGTTACCTCGGGCGGGTCGACCTCGTCGGGCAGGTCGCCCAGCACGCGACTGACCGCCTCGCGCACGTCGTTCGCGGCGGCGTCGATGTCGCGACTGAGGTTGAATTCGATGGTGATACGCGAGCGGCCGTCCTCGCTGGAGGACTGGATAAACCGGATCCCCTCGATCCCGGCGATGCGATCCTCGATCCGCTGGGTGACCTCACGCTCGATGATCTCGCCGCTGGCCCCGGGGTAGATGGTGTCCACCGTGACCACCGGTGGGTCCACATCCGGGTATTCGCGCAGTGGCAGGCTGTCGTAGGCGATCAGACCGAAGGTGATCAGCAGCAGATTGAAGACAATCGCCAGCACCGGCCGGCGATTGGCGACATCGGAGATGATCATGCCCCGTCCCCGGCCTCGCCATTATCCGGCGCACGCGGCGGCAGCACGCGTACCTCGCGGCCGTCGCGCACCCGCGACACGCCCTCGGAGACGACGGTATCCCCCGGCTCCAGGCCCTCCAGCACTTCGGCATGCCCCGGATCGCGTCGCCCGATGCGGATGCGCACCCGCTCGACCGTGTCGTCGTCACGCAGCCGGAACACGAAGTGCTGGTCGGCGACCTGGCGGATCGCGCCCTCCGGGACGGCCAGGCGCTCGACCGGGTCCAGCGGCAGGCGGATGTTCACCAGCATGCCGGGGCGCAGCAGCAGGTCGGGATTCTCGACCAGGGCACGCACGGTGAGGGTGCGGGTCGCCACGTCCAGACGGTTGCTGACAGCCGAGACCTGCCCCTCGAACTCGCCATTCGCGCTGCGCCCCTGAACTTCCAGGCCCAGGTGGATCGCCGAGGTGTGCCGCTCGGGTACCGCGAAATCGACCTTCACCACCGAGACGTCATCGAGTTCAACGATCGCAGTCCCCGGACTGACCAGGGAGCCAGCGCTGACCTGACGCAGGCCCAGACGGCCGGAGAACGGGGCCCGGATGACGCGGTTGGCCACACGCGCCTCCGCGGCCGCCAGGCGGGCTTCCGCCTCGTTCAGCCGCGAACGCTGCTGGTCCACCTGCTGCTGCGTGACCACGCCATCGGCCACGCGGTCGCGCACGCGCTCCAGCTCCCGCCGCGCCTCGTCCACCTGGACACGGCTCTCGCGCAGGGCCGCACGCTCCTCGTCGGCATCGAGACGGACCAGAACATCCCCGGCCTCCACCGTGTCGCCGTCGTCGAACAGGACCTCGACCACGCGCTCGGTGACGCTGGCGGTGACCACCACGGACTCGTTGGCCTGCACCGTACCCAGGGATTCGACAACGGTCTCGAAGGTGCGCGGGACGACCTCGCTAACGCGCACCGGCGTGCGGTCGTCGCGTTCGGCGGCAGGCGCGTCGCTGGCCACGTCATCCCCCGCTTCCGGGCCAAACGCGTACCAGGCAGCAGCGACGACCGCCACCACCAGGACCAGTCCCAGAAACCCGCCAATCGCCTTCACTTGTCGATGCCCCTACATGAATGCGGCCCGGTCAGGGGACAGTGCGGTGCCCCCTGACCGGGCCAGGGTTGTACGTTCCGTTAGACGCGCTGAATACAGCAGTCCTGGCTTTTTCAGCGACTGCACGGAATCGCTGATAAATCAGTGTTTCCCTAGTGTAACGACCGTCACGTTTCACCGGCGTTCCGCAGCGCGGCCGGCAGATCGCCCAGGGGACGATCGTGCGGCCGGGTGTAGTCGATCACCGGGCCCTTCGGCACGATGCCGCTGGGGTTCAGCATCGGGTGGCTGCCGTAGTAGTGCGCCTTGATGTGATCCATGCGCACGGTCTCGGCCACGCCGGGGCGCTGGTAGAGCATGCGCAGGTAGGCCGACAGCGCCGGGAAGTCGATGATGCGCTGTCTATTGCACTTGAAATGGCTGTAGTAGACCGGATCGAAGCGCACCAGCGTGGTAAACAGCCGCCAGTCGGCCTCGGTGATCCGGTCGCCCACCAGGAACGGCTGGCGTGCCAGGCGCTCCTCCAGCCAGTCGAGGGTCTCGAAGAGACGGTCCCAGGCGGCATCGTAGGCCTTCTGGCTGGTCGCGAACCCGGAGCGGTAGACCCCGTTGTTCACGTTCTCGTAGACGCGCTCGTTGACCGAGTGGATCTCCTCGCGCAGGTCCTCCGGGTAGAAATCCAGCGTATTGCCGGTGATGCCGTCGAAGGCGCTGTTGAACATGCGCACCAAGTCTTCCGACTCGTTGTTCACGATCCGGTCGGTCCGGGTGTCGAACAGCACCGGCACGGTCACGATACCCGTGTATCTCGGATCGGTGCGGGTGTAGAGCTCGTGCATGTAGCGTGAGCCGTGCACCCGGTCACCGGTGCAGCCGTCGCAGTCATCGAAGGACCAGCCGGCATCGCCCATGTAGTGGTGCACGACCGACAACCCGATGTGCGACTCCAGGCCCTTGAGCTTGCGCAGGATCAGCGCGCGATGCGCCCAGGGGCAGGCATAGGAGACGTACAGGTGATAGCGCCCGGACTCGGCCGGGTAGCCGCCCTCGCCCAGGGGACCCGCGGAGCCGTCGGCGGTCACGTAGTTGCGGTACTGCTGGTCCTGGCGCACGAACTCGCCGTTCTCGTCGGACTCCTCTTCCAGCCAGCCTTCGCGCAGTTCGCCGTTGATCAGGAGACTCATGGGGTTCCCTCTGCAGCGGTCCAGCCGCCACGGTTACGGATGATAGGGTCGATTATCCTGTCGATAAAATCGAAAATAAATCGCGTTATTTCCGCCCGATAGTTCGAAAATACCGAACCGACTGAGGGATAGGCCGCTCAGGGAGACGCTGATTTAATCGCACGTCCGCGCTCGAGTCGCTTTTGCGTGCGAACAAGGCGCGGTGACTGCCGTGCAGTCATTCTGCACAAGGGAACCGCAACGCCGTTCCCGCGCCCGTTTTTGATCAACAACGGGCGGCCGAGCCCCTGCTTTCAATGGCTTGTGGGGTTGGTGCCCCCTGTTCCCCGATCCTGCGTTGCGCCGCTTGCGGGTAGAACCACTACCCGCTGCACGACGCGCCTTGTCTCGGAAAACAGGGGGCACCAACGCGGACGTGCGATTAAATCAGCGTCTCCCTCAGGAGGCGCGCAGCGTGCCGTCGAAGTAGCGGGCAAGGAAGGTATCGAAGTCCAGGGTATCGGCCGCCTCGATCGCGGCCTGCTCCGCCAGGCTCTGGCGCGCCAGGGCCTCCAGCGTCTCGGCGCGCGGCAGCGGGCCGTTGAAGCGAAACGCCTCGCGGTGCTGCGCGGACAGGCGGCTGGCGTAGCGGTAGAAGCCCTCCTCGCGCGCCATCATGTCCTCCAGCATGCGCGCCGAGGGCGTGAGGTCGGCCTGCTCGACCTTGCCCCACTGCTCGCTTAGCGCTCTACGGTAGGGGTCGCCCGGCAGTTCCTGGTCGAGGATCGCGGCGACCGGGCGCATCAGGGCCAGCAGTTCGCGCGCCCAGTCCTGCAGCAGTACCTGCTCGTCCTGCCGGCGCAGCTCGAGGCCGGGGCGGCGGCCGTAATGCGCCACATCGAGCAGGTTGCGGTCGATCGCGTCGAGTTCGCCGTCCGCCAGCAAAGGACTGGGCTGCAGCAGGCAGGTCAGGGCAAACACCTCGAGAAAGCGCAGCTGGGTCTCGTCCACCCCCAGCGGGTGCTGCGCGTTGATGTCCACCGAGCGCAGCTCGACGTACTCGATCCCGCGTGCCTCCAGCGCATCGGTGGGCTTCTCGAAGCGCTCCAGCGGCTGCTTCGGGCGCACGGTGGAGTAGTACTCGTTCTCGATCTGCAGGATGTTGGCGTTCAGCTGGCGGTATTCGCCGTCGACCTTCACGCCGATGCGCTCCCACTCGGGGCTGAGCGTATTGATCGCGCAGCGCAGCGAGTCGACGTAGCCGCCCAGCGAGTTGTAGTCCGCCTTGATGCCGGTGTCCGCCTCCTTGCGGTTGGTGTAGCCGATGTCACCCATGCGCAGGCTGGTGGCATGCGGGAGGTAAGAGGTGTCGTCGTCAAAGTCCTCCAGCACCGCGCCGTGGCCCTCGAGGAAGGAATTGCACACGGCCGGCGAGGCCCCGAACAGATACGGCACCAGCCAGCCGAAGCGCAGCAGGTTGCGGATCATGCCCATCATGCGCTCGTCGCGGAACGCGCGGTCATCCTGCTCGCCCAGCACCTGCGCCAGCGCCGGCCAGAACTCGGGGCGCGGGGAATAGTTGAAGTGCACCCCGGCGATCACCTGCATCTTGCGTCCGTAGCGGTGCCCCAGCCCGACGCGATAGACGGTCTTCATGCGCCCGGCGTTGGACGTGCCGTACTGCGCGACCGGGATCGCGTTGTCATCGGCGGTCACGCAGGGCATGGAGGTCGACCACAGGGTCTCGTCGCCGACATTGGCCGCGGCGAAGGCCTGCAGGTCATGCAGGAAGCCCAGCGTCTCGCGCACATCGTCAAACGGCGGGGTCACCAGCTCCAGCAGGGCCTCGGAGTAGTCGGTCGTGATATTCGGGTGGGTCAGCGCCGAACCCAGCGCCGCCGGGTGCGGGGTCAGGGCTGGCGACCCTTGCGGGCCGACGCGCAGGGTCTCCTTCTCCAGGCCAATGCGCCCGTGCAGGCCGGTGCCCGCCAGGCGCTCCGCCAGCTGCGCGACCAGTCCCTGCAGATTGCGTTCGTCGGTTCCCACGGGCGTGCTGTCCTGCTCCAATCAAACCCGGCGAACATACCCGAATGCGCCTGCGGGGTCACATGCACCGTCGACCGGCACCCGAAAACCGCGCAACGCCGATCAGGAGACGGCTCCCACGCAAGGCGCGGATGACCTTGCCCTGCCGGTCCTATTAAATTAGGTTTTTCTTATACACAAGACATCGGGCGCCGCATGGAACCGGACACACAACGCCGCAGCTGGGACGAGATCCTGGTAGACGCCCTGCGCGCCCCTGCCACCGGGCTGTTCGTGCTCGGACTCGCGATGGGTGCGGGGCTGATGCACTGGGGCGTGGAGCGCCCCCCGACCGAGGGCGCGTTGATGGTCACGCTGCACAATGACAGCGACACGACCATCCGCGCGGTGCACTTCGATTTCGGGCACGACCTGTCCGAATCCAGCATTCGCGAGGGCGAGATCGCGCCCGGCGAGCACCGGCGGGTGGCCCTGAACCACCCGCCCGGGGCTGGTTTCAACGTCGAGATCCGCTACGCCGACGGCCACGTCCAGGCGTTCTGTGCCAATCGCGGCGTGGACGGCTGGGCCCAGGAGGTTCGCGTCTACCGCTGAATCTGGCAGGCGGCACCGGCATGGCCTATACAGGACATGCGGGGTGAGAAAATGCCGCAACCATGGCCTAACATGCTGGAGCACTACGCCCGCGGGAACGGGGGACCGCACCTGCGCGAGATCCGCGCGGCTGCCTCGCCAGCGGTCGCCATGCTGGAGACCCGTCAGCCACCGGGCCTGTTCCACACCCCGGCCTCCGATGACCTGGTCCTGAGCCAGTCGTCCGGGGCCCCATTCCGCTACGTCTGCGATCTCGGCGCCGGGCGCTTCTCGGGACACACCCGCACCCGCGATTTCGTGGCCGTGGCCCCGGGGGCCACGCCCTGGTGCCGGGTCACGGACGCGGCGAGGGTACGGTTTATCGCCATCCCCGCCGACCTGGCCCGCCGTTGCCTGGACCGGCCCGCCGACGACCCGCTGGATTTCGGCCCCGTTCACAACCGCCACCACAGCGACCCGCTGATCGCCCAGGGCCTGGAGTGTCTGTGGCAGGAAATGGGTCGCGAGGACCCCGCCGCACACGTGTTCGTGGACAGCATGATGGCCGCACTGGTGGTGCGCCTGGCCCGCCTGACCAGCCATGCCGCCCCGGCCGACCGCTGCCGGGGCGGCCTCGCACCGCACCGCTCGGCACAGGTCATCGACTACATGCAGACTTACCTCGACCAGCCGATCCGTCTCGCTGAACTCGCCGCGCTGTGCGACCTCTCCCCCTGGCACTTCGCCCGCGCCTTCCGCGAGACCCACGGCCAGCCGCCCCACCGCTACCTGACCCAGCTGCGTCTGGAGCGGGCGCGCGCCTTGCTGACCGAGTCGCACGCGAGCATCGGCGAGATCGCGACGGCCACCGGCTACACCCCGCAACAACTGGCCCGCCACTTCCGGCAGGCCTTCGGCATGGCACCCGGCGCCTACCGTGATCAGTACGGGGAGCCGCCAATCACCCGCGCGGACGGCCCCGAAACACCCTGACGCACAACCGCAAGATTCGCCCCCGCACCGCAAGCCCGTGACCGCGGGGGATCACCGCACGGCCTAGGCTCCGGGTAAAGCCAACCCCCGGCGCCATCGCGGAGGTCACCCGCATGCCGTCCGACCCGGAATACCCTGCGTCACCACAGGCCGTGGAGGCCTTTGCCGGCCACCTGGTCGAGGTCCTCAATCACGGTGCGCTGTGCCTGATGCTCTCGCTCGGGCACCGGACCGGACTGTTCGATGCCCTGCGCGGGCGACCCCCGTCAACGTCCGAGGCAATCGCCGCAGCGAGCGGCCTGAACGAACGCTATGTCCGCGAATGGCTCGGCGCGATGGCCACGGCGGGGATCGTCACGGTGGAACCCGCCGGGCCACGGTTTGCCCTGCCGCCGGCGCATGCCACGTGCCTCACCCGCGCCACCGCGGCCGACAACCTGGCGGTGTTCGCCCAGTACATCGCAGTGCTGGGCGCCGTGGAGGATGCGATTGCCACCGCGTTCCAGACCGGTGACGGCGTGCCCTACGAACGCTACACACGTTTCCACGAAGTCATGGCCGAGGACAGCGGCCAGTCCGTCCTGTCCTCGCTGGAGAGCGCCATCCTGCCGCTGGTGCCGGGCCTGACCGATCATCTCGAGCGCGGCATCCGCGTGCTGGATGTCGGCTGCGGCAGCGGGCGCATCATCAACCACCTGGCGGGGCGCTACCCTCGCAGCGAATTCACCGGACTGGATCTCTCGCCACAGGCCATCGCGCGCGGGCGCGCCGAGGCAAAAGCGGAGGGGCTAGACAACGTCGTGTTCATCGAGGCCGACGCCGCCGAGATGGGGCACCGTCTCGAGGCCCGGAGCTTCGAACTGATCACCACCTTCGACGCCATCCACGACCAGGCCGATCCCCAGGGGGTCCTGCGCGGCATCCATCGCGCGCTGGTACCCGAAGGGATCTACCTGATGCAGGACATCCGCGGCTCCGGGGAGATCCCCGGCGACCTCGACCACCCGCTCGGGCCCTTCCTCTACACGGTCTCCTGCATGCACTGCATGCCGGTATCGCTCGCCCGGGACGGCCCCGGCCTGGGTGCGATGTGGGGCGAACCCCGCGCCCGCGAATACCTAGAGCGCGCGGGATTCCACGACATCCGCGTCCACCAACTGGCGCACGACCCCCAGAACAACTGGTACGTGGCCACCCGATAACAACCCAAGGAGGCATTGCCATGAGCGCACAACACCCGATCACGACCCTGGCACTGGCCATCACCGCCGCCCTTGCGCTGGGCCTGGCCGCCCCGTTGGCGGCGTCCGAGCCCGACGATCACTTCATCATCCGCGACTGCGAACAGTCCCGCGAGGACCTGGCCCGGGCCATTCGCGAGTATGCGGAGAACGAGGAGGACTGGATCTTCCTGGCCGAGTTCGGCCTGGCCGGTGGCGACATCACCGCCCTGAAGGTCTGCTACCTGCCGCTGGGGCCCGACATCCTGGATGCCGGCCTGCACGTCGGCGCGATGATGCCCTGCGGCCATATCGGTCTGTACGAAGAGAACGGCAACACAAAACTGTCCATGCTGCACCCGAAGTTCATGACCACCCTGCAGCCGCATCCGAGCCTGGAGCGCGCGGCGAAGAACGCCGAACCGGCCTTCGAGGCGCTGCTCGATCATGTCCTCGGCGGACCGTAGGCGGCCCGGCCCCAATGGATCGCTTGCCCGCGAGACCTTGATCCGCGTCCTGGCCCTTCTGGCGCTGGCCACGCCCATGGCGTCGGCCAGCGCCACGGAAACCCTGCAGGCTCGCACGGACGCCACCAGCGGCCTGATCACCTGGACGTGGCAGGGCGATGGCGTCTCGCTGGAGCTTGCGCAGCTGCTGCCCGATCAGACCCGCGCGTTCTTCCTGGGACGCGGCTTCGAGACCGAACATGCCGATCTCATTGCGGCGCACTGCGTCTTCCAGGCGATCCTGCGCAACAACCGCCCACACACCCCCATCGAGGTCAATCTCCACGACTGGAGCAGCCAGGGGCCGGAGGGGCTCATCCGCCCGCGCCCGAACCGGGACTGGGAGGCAACCTGGGACCGACGGCAGGCCCCCGAAGCCGCCCGCATCGCCTTTCGCTGGGCCCTGTTCCCCGGCGAACACCGTTTCGAACCCGGCGACTGGCTGATGGGCATGATCCTGTTCGACCATCCGCCGGGCACGCCCTTTGATCTGACCCTGCGCTGGCGCGCGGCCGGGGAGCTCCACGAGGCGCGGCTGCCCGACCTGCGCTGCGCCGGCGAGGCGGGAGGATGATCGCCATGCCAAAGCTCGCGACCCTCCTGATCCTGTTAATCCTGGCCGCCATGACCGCCCCGGCCGCGACCGAGTCCCTCACCGCGATCGAGCCACGCCCGGACGCTCCTCCCCTGACACTGGAGGACCTCGACGGTCATGCACACGACCTGCGCGACTACCGCGGCCGCGTCGTGGTCGTGAACTTCTGGGCGACCTGGTGCCCGCCGTGCCGGGACGAACTGCCCTCCCTGCAGCGACTATGGGAGGGACTGGGCCCCGACGGGCTGGTGGTACTCGGGGTAAACGTCGGCGAGGACGCCGATCGCATCTTTTTCTTCACCGCCGACTACCCGGTGGATTTTCCCCTGCTGCTGGACCGCGCGGCCAGCGCGATCGATACCTGGCCGGTGCGCGGCATCCCCACCACCTTCGTGATCGACCCCGAGGGCCGCATCGCCTATCGCGCCATCGGCGCGCGCGAATTCGACCACCCCGGCATCACCGAACGCCTGCGCGAGCTGCAACAGGGGCGATCGTCCGAGCCCTCTACGACCGAATAAGGCGCATCGGGCGGGGGTACGCGGTACGGCCCGAAACCCGAACCGGCGGTCTACGCGCGCAACAATTCCGTCGCAATGTCGTCATCACCTGGTCACACCCCCGGTCCACACTCCGGGACCTGAGTCTCGCCCCAAGGTGCAGCCGTGCACATTCTGATGCTGAGCGACGTGTACTTCCCCCGGATCAACGGGGTCTCCACCTCGCTGGCCAGTTTCCGCGCACAGCTCCGACAACTGGGCCATCGCGTCACGCTGGTGGTGCCGGCCTACCCCGGACTGGGCGCGCACCCCGGCCCCGACCCGCAGGACCCGGACCTGATCCGCATCCCGTCGCGCTACCTGGTAGTGGATCCGGAGGACCGCATCCTGAAGCCTCGCCTCATCCGCCGCTCCCTGCGGGAAGCCGGGATCGAGCGGGCCGACGTGGTCCATGTCCACACCCCCTTCGTGGCGCACTACGCCGGGCTCAAGCTGGCACGCGACTGGCAGGTCCCGGTCATCGAGACCTACCACACCTTCTTCGAAGAGTATCTGCAGCATTACCTGCCGTGGCTGCCCGCCAAATGGCTGCGGGGGCTGGCGCGGCGCATCTCGCGCGCGCAGTGCAACGCGGTCGACCGGGTGATCGCCCCGTCGACCGCCCTGCACCAGGCCCTGCTGGAGTACGGGATCAAGACGCCCATCGTGCGCCTGCCCACCGGGATCGACCCACAGGCCTGGACCGGAGGCGACGGCCACCTGTTCCGGGCGGAGCGGGGCATCGCACCCGGCCGCGAGATGCTGGTACATGTGTCGCGCATCGCCTTCGAAAAAAACATCGGCTTTCTGCTGCAGATGCTCCAGCACCTGCGCGAGCGTCGCCCCGGCGTCCTGCTGCTGATCGCGGGCGAGGGACCGGCCCGGGCTGCCCTGCAGCGCCAGGCCGCGCAGATGGGCCTGGAGGACAACCTGCACTGGTGCGGGTATCTGGACCGCGAGACATCGCTCGTCGACTGCTACCGCGCCGGGCATGCATTCGTGTTTGCCTCCGCAACCGAGACGCAGGGTCTGGTCCTGCTGGAGGCCATGGCCTGCGGGCTGCCCGTGGTCTCCACGGCGCGCCTGGGCACGCTCGACATCCTCACCGACGCATCCGGTGCCGAAGTCGCTCCCGAGGAGCCCGCGGTGTTTGCCGAGCGGGTCGCCCGCGTCCTCGATGATCCCGAACGCCAGCGCGCCATGCGCGCAGCCCACGCCGCATGGGCGCGGGAATGGAGCGAGCGGCGTATGGCCGAACAATTGCTGACCGTGTATCAGGATCTGCTGAGCCCGGCCGACGCGCTCGGCACCCCGCATACCGCGGCCGACCGTCCTCGCTGACGGCCCTTCCCACTCCAGCGGACCAAGCGACCATGGCCAACGGCGGCGCTACCGGCATCACCCGCATCCTGCGGGCCTTTGGGTACTCCTGGAAAGGCCTGCGCGCCACCTTTCGCCACGAGGAGGCCTTTCGTCAGGAACTGATCCTGGTGGTCATCCTGGCGCCACTCTCGCTGGTGGTTGGCAATACCGGAGTGGAACGCGCACTGCTGCTCGGCAGTCTGTTCCTGATCCTGATCATCGAGGTACTGAACTCGGGCATCGAGGCCACCGTGGACCGCTTCGGTCCGGAACGCCACAGGCTGGCCGCGCGTGCCAAGGGAGACGCTGATTTAATCGCACGTCCGCGCTCGAGTCGCTTTTGCGGGCGAACAAGGCGCGGTGACCGCCGTGCAGTCATTCTGCACAAGGGAACCGCAACGCCGTTCCCACGCCCGTTTTTGATAACAACGGGCGGCCGAGCCCCTGCTTTCAATGGATTGTGGGGTTGGTGCCCCCTGTTACCCGATCCTGCGTTGCGCCCCGAATCCATCAAAAACGGGCGGGTAGAACCACTACCCGCTGCACGACACGCCTTGTCTCGGGAAACAGGGGGCACCAACGCGGACGTGCGATTAAATCAGCGTCTCCCTTGGACATGGGATCGGCCGCCGTGCTGCTGGGCTTTGCCAACGCCACCCTGATCTGGCTGCTGGTCCTCTGGCCGTAGGCCCGCAACCCGCGCATCACGCAATCGTCACCACGGCGCCACGGCCGCGTCACGTGGATGCGCGACCCTCGGGAAAACCACGAGCAGGAGCTTCTCGATGGCCACCCTGGATTGCCGCAGCCTGTTCCTGTCCGACCTGCACCTGGGCACCCGGGAGTGCCGCGCGGACTACCTGCTGGACCTGCTGCGCCAAGTCAATTGCGATCGCCTGGTACTGGTCGGCGATGTATTCGACATCTGGGCCATGCGCCGGCGCATCTTCTGGGACGCGACCCAGGCGGCGGTGGTCGAGCAGGTCCTGTCGCTCGCCCTGCACGGAGTCGAGGTCATCTACATCCCCGGCAACCACGACGAACTGGTGCGCGGCTTTGTCGGTTCGGAGATCCGCGGCGTGCGCATCGAACGCGAACTGGTGCACTGGACCGCCGATGGCCGGCGCTTCCGCGTAACGCATGGCGACGAGTTCGACGGGCTCGTACGCCACAGCCGCCTGGTGCACGCCCTGGGCGATCTTGGCTACAACCTGCTGCTGCGCGGCAGCCGCTACCTGAACACCATCCGACGCCGCCTCGGGCATCCGTACTGGTCCCTGTCGGCCTGGCTCAAGACCCGCGTGAGCGGGGCGGCGCGGGAATACATCCAGCGTTTCGAGCATGCCGCCGTCACCGCCGCGCGCAAGGGCGGCTTCGATGGCTGCATCTGCGGCCATATCCACAAGCCGAACGTCCAGGCGTTCGGCGACATCCTCTACTGCAACGACGGTGACTGGGTCGAGCACTGCACGGCCCTGGTGGAAGATCGCTCGGGCCACCTCAGCCTGCTGCACTGGTCGGACCATGGCTCGGTGCAACAGGCCGAGTCCGGGGCAACCGCGACCGAGGCCTTCGATCTCGAGTCGATACTGACCCGGCGATGACCGCGCGCCAATCCTGTCACCCGGGCGTCATGGCGCTGTAGTACCGTGGTCACATGAACGAATCGCGATCGCGCCACTGGGCCGGGGCCGGCGCCGACCTGCTCCTGCTGCTGCAATCCATCCATGACACCGAGCAGGCCCGCCGCCTGGCGCGGGTGGCCGGCTGGGTCCTGGTCTTCGCCGGGGTCATCGTGGTGATGCTGGGCGTGCTGGTGCAGCACATGCCCACGATGCTCGAAGGCACACTCGTGGCATTGCTGGCGCTGGTCGGCGGCTGGCTGCGCAGCCGCCTCGCCGCCACCCTGCTGATGCTGCTGATGGCCCTGGGGCTGGCCACCGGCCTCGCACTGGGCGCCGCCACCGGCGGGCTCCTGCTGCAGGTCGCGCTGTTCGGCGTGGCCCTGCGCATGGTCGAGGGCTGCTTCCGCTTTCGCCACGCCGACGCTGGCAGCCCGGGCGACAACGCCCAGTAGGTTCCAAAGCAGGCCGGCGCTCACGGTGGAGACTTGAACCCGCCCGAGCGGGCGAACAGGATAAGCCCTTCTGTTCATCAAGGAAGTGCTCACGCGATGTCCATCGTCGCTCGCCTGCAAACCCGCCTGCGGCGCTTCATCTGGCCCGGCTGGGCCACCCGTATCCTCGGGACCCTGTCGATCCCGGGGCTGATCCTGGCCACGCTGTTCTTTGCCGCGTCGCTGACCCCCAGCCTGATCCCGCGTACCGACGACGTACAGGGCATCCTGTCCGGACTGTCGCTGGCGGCCGGCTACGGGCTGGGCGTGTTCTTCCACTGGCTGTGGTCCTATCTGGAGCTGCCGGAATTCGGCGAGCGCACGCACAACACCCTGGTGGTCATCGCTGGGGGCGGCGCCGTGCTGATCGTGCTGATCTTCCTGTGGCAGGCCACCGAGTGGCAGAACAGCATCCGCGCCCTGATGGAGCAGGAGCCGGTAGACGGCGGCTTCCCGATCCGACTCGGGCTGATCGCGGCGGCGGTGTTTGCCGCCACCCTGGCGGTCGGACGGCTGTTTCAGCTGCTGGTGCGCTTTCTCGCCCGCCATCTGCGCCGTTTCATCCCGCGCCGGCTGTCGAACGTGATCGGTGTGCTGGTCGCCGCCGGGGTGTTCTGGGCGGTCATTGACGGGGTGATTCTGGAATACGGCCTGCGCACCGCGGACCGCAGCTTCCAGCAGTTCGACGTGCGCGAATACCCGGGGGTCGAACAACCGACGGCGACGTTCCGTACGGGCAGCCCGGCCTCGCTGGTCAGCTGGGAGCAAGGGCTCGGGCGCCAGGGACAGCGCTTCGTCGGACAGGCACCGGATGCCAGCACAATCCGCGATTTCGCCGCGGGCGAGGCCCTGGACCCGATCCGCGTCTACGTAGGCCTGAATGCCGCCGAGACCATCGAGGAACGCGCGCGGCTGGCCCTGCAGGAGATGCTGCGGGTCAATGCCTTCGACCGTTCGGTGCTGGTGCTGGCCACCCCCACCGGGCGCGGCTGGGTGGACAACCGCGCGATCCAGCCGGTCGAGTATTTGCACGGCGGCGATGTTGCAACCGTGGCCGTGCAGTACTCCTACCTGCCCAGCTGGCTGTCGCTGATGGCCGAGTCGCAGTACGGCCACGAGACGGCCCAGGCGGTGTTCGCGGAGATCTACGGCTACTGGAAGCAGCTGCCGGCGGACGCCCGCCCGGAGCTGTACCTCTACGGCCTGAGTCTGGGCGCGCTGAACTCCGAGCGCGCCGCGGATCTGTACGACGTGATCGGCGATCCGTTCTCCGGCGCGCTGTGGGCCGGCCCGCCGTTTCGTAGCGAGACCTGGCGCGACATCACGCGCCAGCGCCAGCCGGACTCCCCGGCCTGGCTGCCGCGCTTTCGCGACAGCTCGGTGGTGCGCTTCACCAACCAGGAGAACCACCTGGATATCCCCGGCGCCGAATGGGGCCCGATGCGCATCGTCTACCTGCAGTACGCCAGTGACCCGGTCACCTTCTTCGAGCCCCAGGCGCTGTACCGCAAGCCCGAGTGGATGCAGCACCCGCGCGGCCCGGACGTGTCAGCGGACCTGACGTGGTACCCGGTGGTCACCATGCTGCAACTGGCGGTAGACGTTACCATCGGCGATGCTGCCCCGCGCGGCTACGGCCATGTCTACGCCACCGAGCACTACATCGACGCCTGGCATGCGGTCACGGCCGCGGACTGGCCAGAGGAGCGCCTCGAGTGGCTCAAGCGCCACCTGGGCGACTGACCGGCCGTAGGGCTATCCCGCGGTTTCTCCCCCGACCAAACCGCGCTTGCGCAGGTGGCGTCCGGTGAGATTGACCATCGCTACCACAAAGCCGGCATATAACAACGCGACAACGCCCAGGACCGCGAGCATGAAACTGTCCAGTACTGTGCCGTCGGCCCACAGCACCAGGAAGGCCAGGGAAAGCTGCGTACCGAGGAGCACAGCGACCATGACGGCAATCACCCGCCACTTCTCGGCGCGCGACAGATAGCGGCCGTTCCTGCGTCCAAAGGCCTCGCAGGGCCACGCCACCGCCAGGCCCAGAATCCCCATTCCGATCGTTGTACCGAACTGCTCGAGATGGAAATGGGCGATTGCGAACATCGCGACGATCGTCAGCGAGAAATAGAGCAGTATGAAACGTAACAGCAGGTTCTTGATGGACATCGCCTCCCCTCCATGGGACGTCTGAAAGCCGCACTCCCTTGTGCGGCCAGGGTGCATGTCGGAGTCCTCCAACATGCACCATCACGGCATGCGGCTATTCCTCGGAAAACGAGGCGCCTTCGATGATCACGGGATAGGTGTAGCCGGCCCCGAAGTCACGATCCAGGATCAGCGTTCCGGTGACCGAAACGCGGTCGCCCACCTCGGGCAGCTCGGTGGAGGTGATGGTGATGTAATCACCCTCGCTTCCCGTGCCGTCCACGAAGTGGATGAAGTTGCGGCCCATGATGTCCTCGTTCACCCGCCCGACGATGCCCTCCAGGCGCACTTCTTCGCCCTCGAGCTCCGCCGGCGCCTGACTCAGCTGCTCGACCGTATGCAGTTCGTCGGCCTGCGCGGGTACCCCTCCCGCCAGCATCGCCAACAGCACTGCGCCACTTCCGATTATGCGTCTCATCCCGTTCTCCTCGTCGTTCGTGATGTTCCGGATGCCGGGCATCCTAACTGATCGCCCCCATATCCGAGGGCTCACGTGACCGGGTTGTCAGCGTTCCCTTTACGCGCTCCGCGGCGCGGTTCACCACCAGGTACAGGCAGGGCACCACCAGCAGCGTCAGGATCATCCCGGCGATCAGGCCGCCGACCACGGTCAGCGCCAGCGGGCGCATGATCTCCGCACCCTCACCGAGGCCGATGGCCAGCGGCAACATGCCGAGCACCGTGGTCAGGGTGGTCATCAGGATCGGACGCAGGCGCAGTGCACCCGCCTCCACCACCGCGCGCGCCGGGCTCAGGCCGCGTCGTCGACGGCCCTGTTCGATGTACTCGACGAGCAGGATCGCGTTGTTCACCACCACCCCGATCAGCAGGATCGCGCCGATCATCACCGGCGCGGAGACCGGCGTGTTCGTGGCCCACAGGATCGCGACCACGCCAATCAGCGACAGCGGGGCCGCCGCCACGATCACCAGCGGATTGGCCAGGCGCTCGTATTGAACCGCCAGCACCACCAGGACCAGGAAGATCGCCAGCGCAACGACGGTGGCCATCTCGCGCTGCGTCTCCTGGATGGTCTCCCACTCGCCCCCGATCAGCAGGCTGTAGTGCTCGGGTACCTCCACCTCGGCCAGACGCTGTTCGACCTCGGCCATCACCGAACCGACGTCGCTGACCTCGGTATTGATATCGCCGTTCACCCGCACCACCCGGCTCTGGTTCTCGCGCTCGATATGGGCGGGCCCCTCGCCGATCTCGAACTCGGCCACGTCGGCGAGCCGTACGGGATCGCCGTTATCACGGAACAGGATCATCCGTCCCAGTGTGGCCGTGTCCTGTACATCCTCGCGCGGCAGGCGGACGCGCAAGTCGTATTCGCGGTCATCGCGTACATACTGGGTCGGTACCGCACCCTCCACCGCATCGCGGATCGTCTGACCGACCGTGCCCACCTGCAGGCCCAGCGCGGCCGCGCGCTCGCGATCCACGTGTACGCGCAGAATCGGGCTCTGGTCCTCGCGCCCGACCTCGACGCCCTCAAGGCCCGGGATGCCCTCCAGGCGCCCCGCGATCTCGCGGGCGATGGTACGCATCTCGGTCAGATCCGCCCCCACCACGCCGATCGACAGGTCGTCGCCAGTCACGCTGAACTGCAACCCGTCGATACGCGGCGGGCGCACGGTAATCCGCGCCCCGGGCAGGTCCAGTTCGTCCATCGCCGCCTGTGCCTCGGCCACCCATTGCCCGGCGGTCATTTCACGCTGTCCGGCCGGGGTGAGCTGCACCGTGAGATTGGACGTCCCCGGGCGCTCGTTGACCACGCCACCCCCCAGATGCCCGCCGACCATGGCGAACACGCTCTCGACATGCGGCAGCTCCTCGAGTGCGGCCTCGATGTCGCGGGCGGCGGCATCGGTCTCGTGCGGCGGTGTACCCGGCGGCAGGACCATGCGCACGCTGACCTGACCATCGTCCACCTGCGGCAGGAACTCGGTACCCAGCTCGCCGCCCACCTGGATGGCGCCGACCAGCAGGACCCCGGCGGCGCCCAGCACCACCCAGCGCGCGCGCAGCACCTTCGGCAGCAGACGCCGGTAACGTCGGCGCAAGCCCTGCACCCCGCGGTCGAAGCCGCGCAGCAGCCAGGTCCGGTCCAGCCCGCTCTCCCAGCGGATGCGCGCGAGCAGGGCCGCCAGCATCGGCACCAGCGTGATCGCTGCGGCCAGTGTGGCGATGATCGCGAACGACAGCGTCAGGATCAGCTCGCGGAAGATCAGCGCGCCGATACCCGTAATCAGCAGGAACGGGAGCACCGCGGCCAGGTTGGTCAGCGTGCCGGCGGTGACCGCCGACACGACCTCGCCCGCCCCGTCATGGGCAGCCTCCTCCGGCGATTTCCCGAGCTTGTCACGATGGCGGTAGATGTTCTCCAGCATCACGATCGCGTTGTCGAGCAGCAGCCCCACGCCCAGCGCGAGCCCGCCCAGGCTGATGATGTTCAGGGTCAATCCGCCCAGCCCCATCATCGCGAAGGTCGCCATCAGCGCGATCGGGATCGACAGCCCGATAATGAAGCTCTTGCGCAGACTGCCGAGGAACAGGAACACCGCCAGCATCGCCAGCACGCCACCGAGGACTGCAGCGGTGCCCACGGAGGACACCGCGCCACGGATAAACGGGGCCGAGTCGCTGACCACCTCCCACTGGATGTCCTCGGGGATAAACCCGGAACGCTCCAGCCGCTGGAGCGTCCCGCGCACGGCATCCACCGATTCGACGGTATTGGCCTCCGGCAGCTTGAACACCGACACGCGCGCGGCCGGGGTGCCATCCAGGCGGATGAACAGGCGCTGCTCGCGGTGGCCGTCGCGCACCTCGGCCAGCTCGCCCAGGCGCACATGCGCCGACTGCGGCCCCGGCAGCGGAATCAGCACGTTGCGCACATCCGCCTCGGAAGTGAACAGGCCCTCGGTCTTGGCCATCACATCAAAGGTGTCGGAGGTCACCCAGCCACCGGCCACCTCACGGTTCTCGTCCGCCAGCGTCTCGCTGATCGCGGCCAGCGACAGGCCGTAGCCGCGCACCCGTTCCTGGTCGAGGATCACCTCCAGCTCGCGCTGCTGGCCGCCGGAGGCCTCCACCGAGGAGATCCCGTGGATGGCGATCAACTGCGGGGCCAGCTCGTGCTCCACCCAGTCGCGAACTGCGGTCTCGGAACGCACGGTGGAGGAGAAGCCCGCCTCCCAGATCGGGTCCTGCGACGGGTCGAACTTGTACAGGCGCAGGGATTCGAAATCATCCGGCAACTGGGTGCGCGCCAGCTCCAGGTGACGCGCCGCATCCTGCAACGCCAGATCCAGGTTGGTCCCGTACTCGAACAGCAGGTTGACGTTGGTGCGCCCCTCGGAGGCACGGCTGTAGATGCGCGTCAGGTTCTCGGTCGCCGCAAGATTGCGCTCCAGCACTCGTGTGACCTGCTCCTCCATGACCTCCGGCGCGGTGCCCGGGTGGTTCACCGTGACCCGGATGTGCGGGTACTCGACATGCGGCAGCAGGTCCACCGGCAGGCGGTCGACAAAGAACATGCCCAGCACGATCACCACCGAGGCCAGCGCCATGATCGCGACCGGCCGGCGGATGGAGAAGCTGGTCACCCGCCCGTGTGGGCGCTGGGAGTCCCCCGCATCGGCCATGCCCTAGCCCCGCCAGCCGACAATGCGCACCCGCTGACCCTCGCGCATGTCGATCGGATTGGTCGCCAGCACGATCTCGCCTTCTTCCAGACCCTCGGTAATCTCGGTCCAGGGGCCCCGGGTCACACCGGTCTCGACCGTGCGCCGTTCCAGCTGTTCATCCACCACCACGTACACATAGCGCGCGTCATCGTCCTCGCCGATCGCCGCGGCCGGCACCGCCAGGGCGTTCGGGCGCTCATCAACGGTCATGCGGATGCGTGCGAGGTTACCCGGACGCACGCCGTTGTCGGCGGCCTCGGCCGGCAGCGCGATCTCCACCGTCACCTGCTGGGAATCCGGCGAGGCCGCCGGGAAGATGCGACGAATCTCGGCGACGTAGTCAGTATCAGGAAAGGCATCCAGCCGAATGGGCACGTCCTGGCCCACGACCAGGTCGCGCACGTCCAGCTCGGACACCCCGGGTCGCAGCACCAGCGTAGTAATATCGACCAGCTCCAGCAGCGCATCGCGCGCCGCGACGGCCTCTCCAGGCTCCACCATCCGCTCGGTGATCACGCCGTCGCGGCCGGCAGCGAGCGTCCCGTAGTCGACCCGCGCCTGCCACAAGGCCTGCTCGCTCTCGGCCGAACGCAGCGCGGCGCGGGCCCGTTCGTAGCTGGCGCGGCTGGCAATCCCCTCGTCCCGCAACTCGGCGCTGCGGGCGTACTCCAGCCGCGCCTCCTCGGCGTGCGCCACGGCACGCGCCAGCTCCGCGCGCTCCTCGGCCACGTCCAGCTCGACCAGGATATCGCCCTGCCCGACGCGGTCGCCTTCCTCGACATGGACCGCCTTGACCACGCCATCCGTACGAGCCGCCAGGCGCACCCGCGCCCGCGGCTCGACCCGCGCGGAAAGTCGCAGTTCACGCGAGAGGTCCCGCGGCTGCATCTCCACCGCCGCGATCGGGGTCGCCGCCTCGCCAGCGGGCTCGTCAGCCGCTTCGGAAGACTCGCCCCCACAGCCGGCCAGTCCCACGGCCAGGATCATGAGCAGGGACAGGCGGCCGCCCCCCCGCGACATGCAGGTGGCGGGCAGCGGGCGCTTCAGGGGCGGTCGGTCCGACCGCCGCCAACACAAGAGGGTCTCGAATCGCATGCGCCGGGTCGCTCGCGGGGAGTGGATGAAAGCACAGAGTAGCCGTTATGCAACCCTCGACGCAGGAACGAGCCTCCGCGTTCCGTCAGGCCGTCAGATCGATCTGCTGCACGCTGCCGCTGCGGCCATCCTCGGCCACCCAGACGCCGGTCGACTGCACCTGGCCCAGCAGGCTGTTGTCACCGCCATGGCGCAGGTCAAAGGGGGTACTGACATGTCCGAGGTAGATCGCCCCCACCCCCACCTCGCCCAGGGCCAGCAACTGATCGCGGCCCTGGGCGTCGCGGGTCCAGACGCGCAGGCGGTCATAGACCGGGTCCGCCGCATCGATCCAGCCATTGCCGTCGTGATCGAAGCGGCGCAGTTCGGCGAAGCCGTCCCCGGTCAGCGGCCCGAACAGCTCGGAGCCATCATCGACCTGCCCGCTGCCCGATCGGTCGAGGGCCAGAAAACCGCTTCCGGGCTGCAGGAAGGCCACCTGCTGCGGTGAGCCATCGGCGTCCAGGTCGAATTCGAAACGGGTCTCGGTCAATGCCGCCGCCGGGGCATCGAAATTGATCACCAGCGGGTCATGCAGTTCGCCATCGACACCGCCCTGAATACGGGTGTGCTCGACGAACTCGCGACTCATGGTCAGGGCAATGTCGATCTCGTTGGTCTTGCCGTCGGCCGTCTGCACCCGCCCCTGGGCCTGGAAGGCCGTGCGCTCGATCTCCACCCGGGTCTGCTCCACCGACCAGGCCACGGCAAGGCCGCCCGGCGCACTCGGGGCGCCCGGGGGCCGGGCTGCGGGCGGTTCGAGGAATGCCGGCGGGTTCGCATCCGCGTTCGCGTCGGGCCGGAGGTCCGCGGGGTCCACGACGCGGATCTCGCGCCCGGTAAAACGTTCCAGGATCAGCCGGAGCAGTTCGGTGCGCAGCTGGTCCACAGACGTCAGCTCACTGTCCGCCGGGGCCACGCCCACGAAGGGCGCGCGCAGGGCCGCAACGGAGGCCGGGGCCGGCCGTTCGCCCCGGTCCGGGCTCACAAGTCCAGGCAGCCCGGCGCCCTGGCGGGGCTCCGCCGGGGGCGCGGCCCCGCCCCCTTCGCGCACCGTCAGGCGCATCTCGCGCCGGGTAGCCTCCAGCGCCAGGCGCTGGCTCGAGAACTGCATGGAATAATCGGCAATATGCATGGATGTTCCTCAACGGGACGGATTCCCGAGAGGGTTAACGGCCGCACAGCGGCAATCCTTAACCGCCACCGGCAAGCCTTTGCCGCAGGCGGACGCGACACGGCCAAACATGCGACGATCGGGCGATGAACTCGACACCGCAATTCCCACTACGAGGCCTGTTCCGCCGCCTGCTGGGACCGTTCGCCGGACTGGAACCAGAGGCGGTCCCCCTCGACAACGACGAGTGGGAGGCCCTGCGCCAGCGGGTGCCGTTCATCGCCCGCCTCACACCGGAGGAACGCTCCCGGCTGCGCGAACTGATCGGGCAGATCCTCGCGCAGAAGGAATTCATCGGGATCGCCGCGGAACCCGAGCCGTGGCAGTGCCAGGTGATCGCGGCCTACGCGGCACTCCCGATCCTGGAGCTGGGCCTGGCGCCGTACCGGGACTGGCGCACGCTGATCCTCTATCCGGATACCTTCGTGCCGGAACACGAGTGGGTAGACGAGGCGGGCATCGTGCATCAGGGCGCGATGCCCCAGTCCGGCGAGGCCTGGGAGCGCGGGCCGGTGATCCTGTCGTGGAATGACGTCGAACGCGACGGCGCCGTGGTCGTCCACGAGATGACCCATGTGCTGGACGCCGGCAACGGCGAGGTCAACGGCTTCCCCCCGCTCCCCCGCGGACAGTCCACACGCGCCTGGACCGAGGATTTCTCCCGCGCCTTCGACCGCTTCGTGGAGACTGTCGAGGCGGTGGAGGCCGGCACGGTCGACGAGTCGGCTCTGCCGCTGGACCCGTACGCGGCCACGGCCCCGGAGGAATTCCTGGCGGTCGCGGTGGAGTCCTTCTTCTTCGAGCCCGCGCGGCTGCGCGAGCGGCTGCCCGCCATCTATGATCACCTGGTGGCATACTTCGGTCAGGAGCCGCATCGACGCGGCGACTGGATCGCCTCCAGCACGCAAACCGCCCCGGAGCACGCACCATGACCTCGAGCCCCCTTCGTTTCCTGCCCCCGACCGTGTCGGGGCTTCTCCTGCTGTTGCTTGCCCCCCTGGCTCTTGCCGTGGACGATCTGGACAGCCACTACGTGACCCTGGAACCCGTGGTCGTGAACATGGAGGCCGCCGATCGCGGACGCTACCTGCAGGCCTCCATCCAGCTGGAGGGCCACAATCTGGAAGATGCCCGGGCCATCCGCGAACACATCCCCGCCGTACGCGACCGCCTGATCCACATCCTCGGCGGCCGCAGCCCCGACAGCCTGACCGGCAGCGGCGCCCGGGAGGATCTGCGCAACCAGGCCACGGACGAGCTGAACGAATTGCTCGAAGAGATCACCGGCTCCCCGCGGATCGCCGCACTGTATTTCTCGGATTTCATCCGCCAGTAGTGGCCCCGGAAGGTCCGGACGGATACCCCGAACGAAAAGACCCCGGCAGTCGGGACCACCGGGGTCGGCAAGCGGGACGACGCATCCGGAGTCCCGGGCCCCGTTGGGGGCCCAAGCCATTCAGAAAACGCTGATCAGTGGGGCCGGTGCAGCAGCGGCATCTCGCCGCGCTCCATCATGTGACGGATCAGCGTGGCCCGGCCCGGCTCCTCCTGCTCCAGTTCCTCGGCGCACTGCGAGGGCTCGTGCGCGGCCTCGGCCAGCATCACCTCCAGTTCGCGCAGATCCACCTTCGGCTCCTGCAGGTCTTCCGGCTTCGGGTTCTCCAGCATGTGGGTCTCCCAGAACATGCGCGGGTGCCAGCAATGCAGCTTTGCATCCGGGTGGTGAAAGAGCTCGACACAGCGACGATTCAGTTCCTGTGCATTCATGGGGTCACTCCTCGTTCCGGTGCATTCCCCTCCTATATAGACCTCGCAATACCCGATCTCAAGGGTTGGTCTTTGAATCGCTTCTCACTCCGTCGGCTCGGCCTGCGCCGCCTCCAGGGCCTCCAGCGCCTCCATCCACTCGCCCTCCAGCGACTCCAGCCGGGCACGCAGCTCCCCCTGCTCGCGGGTCAGCTGCGCCAGGCGATCCGCCGCCTCGCCTTCGTAAAGGGCAGGATCGGCCATCTCCGCCTCCAGGGCCTCCAGGCGCTCCTGCACCCGGGTGCATTCCTGCTCGGCGCGGTCCGCGCGCTGCTTCAGCGGCTTGAGCGCCGCCCGTGCCTGCGCGGCCTGCTGGCGCCGCTCCTTCTGCGACGGGGCCGGGGCGCTGCGGGCTGCCGGTTCGCCGGTCCCGGGTTCGCTCGCGGCAAAGGCCTCGCGCTCGCGCGCCTGCAGTTCCCGGGCGTAGTCATCCAGGTCCCCGTCGAAATCTCTCAGATGGCCGTCCTCGACGCGCCAGAAACGGTCGCACACCCGCGCCAGCAATTCGCGGTCATGCGCCACGACCACCAGCCCGCCGGCATAGTTCTCCAGCGCCTCGGCCAGTGCCTCGCGCATATCCAGATCCAGGTGGTTGGTGGGCTCGTCCAGCAACAGCAGGGAAGGCGCCTGCCAGATCAGCAGCGCCAGCACCAGGCGTACGCGCTCCCCGCCCGAGCACTGGCCAACCGGGGCATCCGCCTTCTCCCCGGGAAAGCCCATGCCACCGAGAAAGTTGCGCAGCCGCTGTTCCTCGGCGCGCGGATCCTGGCGTTGCAGATGCACGAGGGGCGAGGCGCCCAGATCCAGCTGCTCGCTCTGGTGCTGGGCGAAATAGCCCACCTTCAGGCTCGGCTCGACCCGGCGCTCGCCGGCGGTGGGCGCCAGCTCGCCGGCCAGCAGGGTCAGAAGCGTCGACTTCCCGGCACCATTGGGCCCCAGCACACCGATCCGGTCCTCCGGCCGCAGACGTAAACTCGTCGCATGCAGGCGGGTGCGGTCCCCGGAGCGCACCTCGGCATGGTCCAGCGCCAGGAGCGGGTCCGGCAGACGCTCGGGGGTCGGGATCTCCAGATGGATCGGCCGTGCGGCCCGAATCACGGCGACCTCGTCGAGCTGCTCCAGGCGTTTCAGGCGGCTCTGGGCCTGGCGCGCCTTGCTCGCCTTGGCCCGGAAGCGGCGCACGAAATCCTCCAGATGGGCACGCTCGGCCGCGACCTTCGCGGCCGCCGCCTCGCTCTGGGCGATCGCCTCCGCGCGCTTGGCCTCGGCATGGGTATAGCTGCCCGCATAGAGCGCGATGCCCCCGCGCTCTATGTGCGCGATATGGGTACAAACGGAATCGAGAAACCGCCGGTCATGCGCGATCACGATGACCGTCCCCGGGTAGCGCGCCAGCCAGTCCTCCAGCCACAGGATGGTCTCGACATCGAGGTGGTTGGTGGGCTCGTCCAGCAACAACAGATCGGAGCGCGTCATCAGCGTGCGCGCCAGCCCCAGGCGCATGCGCCAGCCGCCGGAGAAGTCGCTCATCGGCCGGTCGGCATCGGCCGGCGCAAAGCCCAGCCCCGCGAGCAGCCGCCGCGCCCGGGCGTCCGCCGTCCAGCCGTCGATCGCATCCAGGGCCGCATACAGGCGCGCCTGTTCGGCGCCGTCGGCGACCTGCTCCAGGCGCGCCTGCAGGTCGCGCAACTCGGCGTCGCCGTCCAGCACGTAGTCCACGGCTGAACGCGCGCTCCCCGGGACCTCCTGCGGCAGGTGCGCCACCACCCAGTCGGCTGGCCGGTCGATCTCGCCGGCATCCAGGCTCAGCTCACCCTGCAGCGCCGCCAGCAGACTGGACTTTCCGGAGCCGTTGGCACCGGTCAGGCCCACCCGCCAGCCGGCGTGCACGGTCAGGCTGGCATGCTGCAGGAGGACCTGTCGGCCGCGGCGCAGCTCGATATCTTGAAGTCGAATCATGCCGCGCAGTGTAGGGCAAGCGAAGGGCGCGCTCATGTAATCCGGTCATGGCGCGGGACTCGGCGGCCAGCGTCAGCGTCAGGATATTGCCGCCTCCTGCCGGTCCGGGCGGCCATCACCTGCCGGAAGCGGCAAAAATCCGACGGAATTCCGTCTTTCGCACACCAAAAGGACAAACAAGTCACTGTTTCCCAGGTTATTTTCATCGCTGGCACGGATCTCGCATTACCTTCGACCCCAGGATCTTTGCGAGCGAGACAGCCATGAACCGCGACGGGAACGCCCACAACCTGCGACTGGTATCCGCCAAGGGCAAGACCACCGGCGATGCCGGCACCCCCTTTGACGCCCTGGCGTTTGTCCAGTCGCTGTCATCCAGCCTGGAGCTGGGCACGGTCCTCGCCCGGCTGCAGGAACATCTGCATGCCCAGGTTCACCACAGCGGCTGGTTCTTCATCCTGCAGGAAAGCGACGAGACCTGGTCCGGCGGCGACGAGGATCGCCATCGCATCGAATACGGGATGAGCGCGAGCGGCGAAACCATGGGCTCGCTGATCCTGATGCGCGGGCGCCGCTTCAGCGACGACGAACAGCAACTGATCGAGGCCCTGCTGGGCCTGGCCGCTCCGGCGCTTGCCAATGCCCTGCGCTTCAAGCGCCTGAACGAGAACCTGGAGACCGACGAACTGACCGGCCTGGGCAACCGCCGCGCATTCGAGAAACAGGGCGCCCGCTGGCTGGCCGACTGCCGCCGTCAGGGGCGGCCCTTGTCGGTGCTGGCCATCGATCTCGATCACTTCAAGCAGATCAACGACGAATACGGCCACAGCGTGGGGGACGACATCCTGCGTCTGGTCGCGCAGACCCTGCGCAGCACCACCCGTGAATCCGACCTGTGCGTGCGCATGGGCGGCGAGGAGTTCCTGGCGGTCCTGCCCGGTGCCGACCTGAGCCGTGCGATGGAATGCGCCGAGCGCATCCGCCTGGCCATCGGCGCACTGCGAACCGCCGCCACGGCAGGCGACCAGTCCACGCTCGAGAGCGATGGCGCGGTCAAGGTGACCGCCAGCATCGGCGTGGCCGGCATCGGGCCCAATACCACTCTGCAGTCGGCCTACCAAGCCGCCGACGAGGCCCTGTACGCCGCCAAGCAGGCCGGCCGCAACCGCGTGCTGGCCGGCAACTGACATCCACCCGCCGCGGGCGGGTCAATCCGGGTTGCCCTGACCCGAGCCGGGCTGGATGAAATCGACGCAGGTCAGGGGGGTCGACAACACCGCCCGGCGCAGGGCCTCGATGGCCTCCGGGCGCGGGAAACTGGCGCGCCAGGCCAGGGCTACCCGGCGGCTGGGGGCCGGATCCTCGAAACGCCGCACGGCCAGCAGGCGCTGGGCATAGCGATCCGCCCCCACCGCCGTACACGGCAGAATGGTGACCCCCATTCCCGAGGCCACCATGTGGCGGATCGTCTCCAGCGAGGAGCCCTCGAGGTTGCGCGGCGTACTGCCGTCCGCGGTCACGGTCCGCTGGCAGTCGGGGCAGCGCTCCAGCACCTGATCGCGGAAGCAATGGCCCGCGCCCAGCATCAGCAGCGTGGCATCGGCCATATCCTCCAGACGCAGCGGATCCTTGTCCTTCAGCGGGTGCGCCGCCGGCAGCACGGCCATGAACGGCTCGTCGTACAGGGGCAGGGTGACCACCCCGGACTCCTCGAACGGCAGCGAGATGATGATCGCGTCCAGCTCGCCCTGCTTGAGCCGTTCACGCAGCCGCGCGGTGTAGTTCTCCTCGATCACCAGCGGCATATGCGGGGCGCGCTCGCGCAGCGCCGGAATCAGCTCCGGCAGCAGATAGGGGCCGATGGTGTAGATCGCGCCCAGCCGCAGCGGGCCGGACAGCTGATCCTGGCTCTGCACCGCGACCGAACGCAACTGCTCCACCTCGGCCAGCACCCGCCGCGCCTGCGCGATGACCTGTTCACCCGCCGGCGTCACGGAGACCTCGCCGCGGCCGCGTTCGAACAGCGTGACCCCCAGCTCCTCCTCGAACTTGCGCACCGCGACCGACAGCGACGGCTGGCTGACATGACAGGCCTCGGCCGCATGCCCGAAGTGCCGGGCATCCGCGACGGCCACCACATAACGCAGCTCGTTCAGCGTCACCCCGGACCACCCGCGCTCGGGTCGTCGCGCTCCGGCCCCTGAAACTCGCGACCACCATCCGGCCAGTCCAGGGTCACACGCTTCAGTTGCCGACCTTCCAGAGAGATCTCGCCGGGGTGGCGGCCCGCCCCGTCGGCGGAGAACTCGAAGCGATAGTGTCGTTGCAGGGCCAGGCCGCGCTCGCCCCACGTCAGGCGCTGACCGGTACGCACAACGGTCGCATCCAGCAGCTGGACCCCCGCCCGTTCACACGCCTGGCGCCCCACCCGGCGAGCCCGCTCGTTGGCCCGCCAGGTGTCATTCACGTAGAACGCGACCAGTGCCAGGGCGAGGATTATGATCAAGCCGGTCATGGACCGGTATGATAAGCACATTCGTAGCCGAGTTCGCCCGGGCCGACCGGGCCGCATCCGGCTCACTCACTCCGCAATCGGCGTTGCCAGGGCTGCATGACTGCCACCTCCATCCCCTTTTCCGATCTCGCCCGGGGTCTGCGCGTGATCGGACAGCAAGAACTCCTGCCGCGCTTCGAAGCCGGCATCGACGTGGACTACAAGGCCGACGGCAGCGTGATCACCGAGGCCGACCACGCGGTGGACGCCCGGGTGCGCGAGCTGCTGCGACTGCACGGGCAGCGCGAACCGGTGTTGAGCGAGGAGCAGGCGCGCGCGGAACAGGCACAGGTCCTGGAGACCGCCCCGGCCTTCTGGCTGGTGGACCCGCTCGACGGCACCTCCAATTTCGCCGGCGGCATGCCCTTCTTCGCCATCTCCATCGCCCGCATTGCAGGCGACCGGGTCACCCACGGGGCGACCTACGACCCGGTCCGCGACGAACTGTTCACCGCGACCGAGAACACCGCGCTGGAGCTCAACGCCGCCGCCCCGCCGGCGGCCCGGCGGCCGCCGGTCCCGGAGCTGAAACGCGCCATCGCCCTGGTCGACTACAAGCGGCTGGACGCCCCACTGGCGCGCGAACTGGCCAGCCATGCCCCGTTCCGGTCGCAACGCAACCTCGGGGCCTGCGCCCTGGAGTGGGCCTGGCTGGCGGCCGGGCGCGCCGATCTGTACCTGCATGGCGGACAGGCCCCCTGGGACAGCGCGGCCGGCGGATTGATGCTCGCCCGCGCGGGCGGGGCCATGTGCGACCTCGGGGGCCGCCCGGTGTTTGGTCGCTCCCTGGCCAAGCGTTCCGCCGTGGCGGCCCGCTCCTCCGCCCTGCTCGCCGACTGGCGGGCCTGGCTGGCCCCCTGGCTCGCACCACGCGAGGACGCCTCGTGATCGGGCGGCGCAAGCGCGGTGTCAGCGCCCGCCTGAATGTCGGCGGGGCCGACTTCACGCCCCGCTATCTGCCGATCGCATGGAAGATCGTGGCGGCCATCGCCGGGCTTACGCTGGCCGGGATCGTGACCCTGTCGGCCGTGGTGCTGAACCAGGTCAGCAATGTGCTGGACAACCAGATTCGCGCCCAGGCCGAGATCACGGTGGCGCCGGTCGCGCGCACTTCGGCCGAGTTGATGCTGGCGGAGGACTACCTGACCCTGGAGACCCTGCTGAACTCGCTGGTGGAGGAGGGGCGGGTCGAATCCATCGCCGCCTACGCGATCGATCGCGGCCAGGTCGCGCGTGCCGGAACCCCGCCGGAGCAGTCTCTCACCGACGGCGTGTGGCCCCTGGCGCCCACGGTGGAACCGTACCGCCGCGAGGTCCTCTTCCAGGATGTGCAGGTGGGCTACATCGAGGCCTATATCGACACCTCGCCCATGCAGGAACTCATCCGCAACACCCTGAATGCCGGGATTGCCACGGCCATCGGGGTCTTCCTGCTGAGCCTGTTGCTGGCGATCGACATCAGCAAGCGCCTGGTGCGGCCGCTGGAACGCCTGGCCGAGAGCATGCGCTCGCGCTTCCGGCCGATGGACGCCGAGGGCAACCCCCTGCCCATGGTGCGCCAGGACGAGATCGCCCAGCTGACCGATGCCTTCAACGACATGGCGCGCGACCTGCTGCGCAAGGACCAGGTCGAGGCCGCCCTGCGCCGCTACGTATCGGACGCCATCGCCCAGGACATCCTGGAGAACCTGGACCGGGTCGAGCTGGGCGGGCGCGCGGTGGAGGGCTCGGTCCTGTTTGCCGACATCCAGGGCTATACGGCGCTGTCAGAGCGCTGCAGCCCGGAGGCCCTGGGCCGGATGCTCAACGAATTCTTCGGCCCGATGTCGGAATGCATTGCCCGTCACGGAGGCACGGTGGACAAGTACATGGGCGACTGTACCATGGCGGTCTTCGGCCTCGGGACGGACGCCGGCAACCACCGTCTGACCGCTGTGCAAACCGGCCTGGCCCTGCTGGAAACCGTCGCCTCGATCAATGCCGAACGCGAACGCCGGGGCGAGACCCGGGTGGAATTCCGTATCGGCCTGAACGCCGGCGAGATGCTGGCCGGCAACATGGGGGCCGAGGACCGCATGCAGTTCACCGTAGTCGGCGACACCGTCAACCTGGCCGCCCGCCTGGTCACGGTCGCGCCCCCCGGCGGGCTGGTCACGACCGCCGCATTCATGGAGCACGAGCAGGTGAAGGGACACTTCCGCACCGAAGACTGGGGCACCCACGAGCTGCACGGCGTCAGCGAGGCCGTTCCGGTCACCCGGGTCCTGGACCGCGCATGACCACACGCGGCGGCCTCCTCCCGCTCGCGGGCATCCTGCTGGCGGTCCTGCTGGTCCAGGGCTGCGCGGCCCTGGACCCCTTCGCCCCGCCGGAGCAGCGCATCGAGCGCGCGCTGGAGGCCGGCGACTACCAGCGCGCCCTGGAGCTGATCGAGCAGCACGAGCCGGAACCGCAAGCGGAATGGACCGAGCGCCGTGAGGAAATCGAGCGCGCGGCCGAGACCGGCGCGGCCGCGGCCATGGACGAGGCGCGCGCCGCCTCGGCCGAGGGCGCCGTGGCCCGCGCCCTGGAGATCCTCGAGGACGCCGAGCAGAAGCTGCCGCCCGCCAGCGAACGGCGCCAGTACATCGAGCAACTCGAGCGCCAGCGGCAAGTCGGCCTGCAGACCCTGGAACAACGCCACGACATCCTCGAGGCCCGCGCCCTGGTCCAGCAGCTGCGCCTGCTGGAGGTGATGCGTCCGCTGGTGCGGCGCAGCGAACAGCTGCCGGACGATCCCGACCGCCTGGCCCAGCGCCGCGACCCCCTGGCCCGGTCGCTGGACGGCTACGCCGCGGATACCGAGGGCGAGGAACGCCTGGAGCTGCTGCGCCTGGCCCAGAACCTGGCACCCGCCTCGGAACGCGCGCGGCGCATCGCGGAACTGGAGCAGGAACTGCGCGAGGCCGAGGCCCCCGCGGTCGAGGACGAGGTCCCGCGCTCCACCATCAACGCACGCCTGCGCCAGGCCCTGGAGGCCGACGACCTGGCCACGGCCGCGCGCTGGTGCCGCAGCGAGATCACCCCCGATGCCGACGCCTCCGGCCCGGACCAGGCCGCGCAGCGGGCGCACCGCGTGCTGTGCGAGGAATGGCGCGAACGCCGCGACGCACGCGCCGAGGAACTGCTGGAAGCGGGGCGCGGGCACTACTCCGCCGGGCGCATCGAAGAGGCCCTGGAGCACTGGCAGGAAGGGCTCGACCTGGCCCCCGATCACGCCGGACTGATCACCGCCCACGAGCGCGCCCTGCGGGTAATCGAGCGCCTGGAGAGCCTGCGCGTGCCGGAACCCCTGCCCGCGACCGACGAGGCGACCCCGCCCGCCGACGTGCCGCAAGCCGAACCCGAGG
The DNA here is from genome assembly GCF_000381305.1 of Thioalkalivibrio sp. ALE16. Lineage (NCBI taxonomy): Bacteria > Pseudomonadati > Pseudomonadota > Gammaproteobacteria > Chromatiales > Ectothiorhodospiraceae > Thioalkalivibrio > Thioalkalivibrio sp. ALE16. The sequence goes on along the minus strand of NZ_KB906356.1, from coordinate 189,579 downwards.
CCCCCTGACCACCTCCCCGCAACGCCCCCTTCCGGCGCTGCGGGCCGCACGCATTCGCCGTAGAATACGCCCGCCCACCGGAGCAAGAGCCCGCCACGCATGAATCCCGCCGTCCAGGAACTGATCGCCGACGAACCCCACCGCGTCCTGCAGCTGGGCGACACCGAGGTCGTGGTGCTGGGGACCGCGCACGTCTCGCGCGCCAGCGCCGACAAGGTGCGCGCGCTGGTGGACACCGGCGCCTTCGACAGCGTCGCCATCGAGCTGTGCGAGAGCCGCCAGCGAGCCATGCTGGATCCAGATGCCATCGGCCGCATGGACCTGTTCAGCGTGATGCGCAAGGGCCAGGCCCCGATGATCGCCGCCAGCCTGGCGCTGGGCGCCTATCAACAACGCCTGGCCGACCAGTACGGCATCGAGCCGGGGGCCGAGATGCGCGCGGCGATGGACGGCGCCCTGGACCGCGGCCTGCCGCTGGCCCTGATCGACCGCGACATCGGCCTGACCCTGCGCCGCACCTACCGCGCCGTACGCTGGTGGGAGCGCATGGGGCTGATCGGCGGCCTGTTCGGCTCGGTGCTGTCGCGCGAGAAGATCGACGAATCGGAGATCGAGCGGCTCAAGGAAGGCGACATGCTGGAGTCCACCTTCAGCGAGTTTGCCGAGCAGTCCGAGGATCTCTACCGCACGCTGATCGAGGAGCGCGACCACTACATGGCCGCCCACCTGCGCCGGCTCGCGGCCAACCCGGACACCCGCCGCATCCTCGCGGTGGTCGGGGCCGGGCACCTGCCCGGGATTGCCGAACAGGCCGAGGATCACCTGACCCCGCCAGACGCGATCCTCGAGGCGCTCGACCAGGCCCCGCCCAAGGCGCGCTGGCCGAAGGTCATCCCGTGGGTGGTGATCGGGGTCATCCTGGCCGGCTTCGCCATCGGCTTCTCGCGCAACCCGGACATCGGGGTGCAGATGGTCACCGACTGGGTCCTGATCAATGGCGGCCTGGCGGCGATCGGCGCGATCGTAGCGCTGGCCCACCCACTGACCGTGCTAACCGCCGCCCTGGCCGCCCCGCTGACCTCGCTGAACCCCACCATCGGGGTGGGCTTTGTCGCGGCGGCGGCCGAGCTGTTCCTGCGCAAGCCCCGGGTCTCCGACTTCGCCAGCCTGCGCCAGGACACCACCACCCCGCGCGGCTGGTGGCGCAACCGCGTCTCGCGCGTGCTGCTGGTCTTCCTGCTGACCACCCTGGGCTCCGCCGCCGGCACCTACATCGGCGGCGCCCGCGTCTTCAGCCACCTCTTCGGCGGCTAGCAAGGGCTGATTGATTTCACCACGAAGGGCACGAAGGCACGAAGAAGGGCAAGGTCAAGGGCGGATTAACCACAGAGGGCACAGAGTTCACGGAGAAAGGGCCCATCCTTCCAGCTGCGTTGACCCGGTTCCGCTGTAATTCTTATGTCCGGTGAGCGGCCAATCCCTGCGGGTGCTCTCAAACCAAGTAATGCCTTTCTCCGTGTCCTCTGTGCCCTCTGTGGTTAATCCGCCCTTGACCCTGCCCTTCTTCGTGCCTTCGTGTGCTTCGTGGTGAACCCAATACCTACTCGGGGATGCGCAGGACGAGTTTGCCGCGGCGGCCGCCGGCCTCGATGCGGCGGTGGGCCTCGGCCGCCTCGGCCAGGGGCAGGGTGTCCTCGACATTGACCTGCAACCGCCCGCTGGCCAGTCGGGCCAGGCCCTCGGCCACGAGGGTCCCCTGGTGCTTCAGGCGCCGGCGATCGTTCTCCAGCATCGGGGTCAGCATCAGTTCCAGGCTGATACTCGGGTTGCGCAACCGCGCGGGGTTCCAGTCGACATCCGCCGGGGGTGCCAGCAGGGTCACCAGGTCGCCGCCATAGGCCACCTGGGCCAGGCCCTCGCGGAAGGTCTCGCCCCCCACGGTATCCAGCACGACATCGAAGCCCTGGCCATCGGTGTACCGGCGAATGGCCTCCCCGGCATCCGGCTTGCGCAGATCGGCGACATCCACGCCCAGGGCCGTGACAATGGCGGCGGCCTCGTCGCGCCGCACCAGCCCCAGCACCCGAGCGCCAGCCGCACGCGCGATCTGCACCGCCATCTGGCCCACGCCACCGGCCGCCGCATGCACCAGCACACTCTGTCCGCGCTGCAGATCGGCTCGCTCGAACAGGGCCTCCCACGCGGTCAGCCAGGTCAGCGGCAGGGCCGCGGCCTGGATATCGGACACCGCCGAGGGTACCGGGACCACCGCGGCCTCCGGCACCACCACCTGCTCGGCGTAGGTACCCGGATCGGCGCCGACCCCGCCAAAACAGAAGGCCACACGTTGCCCCGGCCGCGTGTGGTGTACCGCGCTGCCGCATTCCTCGACGATGCCGACGCCATCGCAACCGGGGGTGTTGCGGGGGGCGCCGGGGACGATCATGCCGCCGCCGCGCACCTTGGTATCCACCGGGTTGACGCCGGCAGCCAGCATCCGGACACGGACCTGGTCGGGGGCCGTCAACGCCGGTTCCGCCACCTCGTCCAGGCGCAGGACCTCGGCGGTGCCGGGTTCGTCAAACACCACTGCTCGCATGGAACCTCCCAGACAAATTCGAATGGTTGTGCCCGCGCGCCGGGACGACCCGGTCCCGCGCTACAGGCCGATACCGATCCCGATGCCGAAGCGCACACCGCCGGATGAGCGCGGCGGCTCGGGCTCCGGCCACAGATGCACCGAGTGGGCATCCAGCACCGGGAAGACGTAGTCCAGTTCACCGATCCGCCCTTCCTCGACGCCGGTAACCGTGCCTACGCCCGTGATGCGGCGACCGGCGCGATAGTCCACCGGGTCGGCAAAGCCGTCCACCCGCAGGCGGAAGCGTCCGGTGGTGGACTGCCGGGTCTGCGGCTCCTGGCGGCTCAGTGGGTAGCCAACCACCTCGACGAAGGTGGCCTCGGCGCGATTGTCCACCCGAGCGATGACGCCGCCCCAGACCTGCTCGTCGGCGGGCAGGCTGTCCGCCGTGACGGCCCGCGGTTCGACCTGCACGGACGGGTCGTCAGGCGCCTCCAGCGGCCCGGAGGCACAGGCGATCAGGAACAGGGGCAGCAGAAGGGCTGCCAGGGGAAACCGGAATCGGGACATACTCACCAGTACCACGGATGCGGGTGATAACGCCCGTAGACCCCGTAACGCGGGCCCCAGGGGCTGTAGAACGGATCGTAGAAGGGGTCGTAGAACGGGTCGCGATAATACCGCTCGGACGGCGGCGGCCGGCGCGGCCACAGGTACACCGCATCCGCCTGCAGGGTCACGAAGGTATAGGCGTAGTCACCGATACTGCCTTCCTCGATGCCCTGGATGACGCCGCGTACGGTGACCTCGCGGCCCTCGGCGTAGACCTGGGGGTCCAGGAACCCGCTGCTGACCGCGCGAAAGCGCCCCGGGGAGCGGTCAGCCTCCCGCGGGCGGCCCTGGCGATCCAGTTCGCGGGCGACCACCTCCAGCCGGGTGCCGCCGTCGGTGTTCTCGATGGCCGCGATCACTCCGCCCCAGACCACGACCTCGCCCTTCACCGCCTCGGGGTCGGCGAGCACCTGCTCGCGATCCGGTGCCGCGGCCGGCAACGGGGCCAGCGACGCCGGCACCCCGGCGCAGCCCGCCAGCAGGAACAGCAGGACGGCCGCGAACCACATGCGCAGACCCGGGTTGATACAGGCGGACATCGACATAATGCTTCCGACCCCGGAGGCCGGCGCGGGTTCACGCCACGCTCTCACGCGCGCGGCTCCGCGTCGTGCGCCGGATCGCAGAGGTCCTGCACCGCCAGCACCTCGTGCTGGGCCTCCTCCACGGCGGAGAGCAGGACCTCGGGGGCCAGGTGCAGGGCCTCCCAGACCGCCGGGTCCACCGGTGGGGCGTCGGCCCAGTCGCGCGAGTCGATCTCGGCCAGATGAGCGCCGGTATTGGCCAGGTGCACCAGCATCACGGCGGTGCGGTGGCGCTCCGGCGCCTGCATGGGCTGATGATGACCGGCCAGGCAATCGACCAGCAGCTCCGGCAGTCCCCAGTGCTCGGCCAGGGCCCCGCCCAGCTCCGCGTGATCAAACCCCAGCTGGGCGCGTTCCGCGCCCTGCGGGCTGAGCCCATCACCGACATCCAGGCTGGAGAGGAAGGCCCGATGGGCCGATTCCGGCGACTGCGAGAACAGCAGCAGCTTGCCCAGGTCATGCAGCAGACCGGCCAGGAAGATCCCGCTGGCCTGGCGTGGCAGCACCCGCATCGCCAGCTGACGCGCGATCACCGCGCAGTAAGCGGAATGCCGCCAGAAGACTTCCAGCGGCAGGCGTTCCTGATCGGGGATGCTGGCCGTCGCGCGGGTGATCGCACTGGCCACCACCAGGCGCTGCAGGGCATCGCGCCCCAGCATCGCGATCGCGCGGTCCACCGAGTCGATGGTCCGCGCGGGGGCGTAGGCGGGGCTATTGGCGATACGCAGGACCAGGGCCACCAGGCCGGGGTCGCGGCTCAGGCTGTTCGCGATCTGGACCGCGGTCGCGTTGTCGTCCTCCAGAAGACGCGCGACCTCGAATACCACCTGCGGCATCGCCAGCAGCTTGTCGGCCGACTGGACCCGGGCCTCCAGGGAATCGTTGGCGGAACGCTCGGACATGGATGGATCCTCTTGCCGGAGCGAAGCGCCGATCGCTTCGCCCCACTCGTCCTGTTCCCGGGCCGGCGCGCTGACACGGCCCGGACGTCTCTACTGTAGCCGCTGTCCCGATCGTTGTAACCCGGCGGGGCAACGAACCATACTCGAGGGTCCGGGTCTATCGAGAGTCGATTCGACGATCAAGGAGGTGTTCGATGTTCGCCAAACCCGCTTTCGCGCCGCTCGCCGTCCTGCTGGCCGGACTCCTGCCCGGCCTCGCCTTCGCCGGCATCCAGACCGAAGAGGTCGCTTACGACCACGACGGTGACGAGATGACCGGCTACCTCGCCTACCCCGAAGGCGACGGCCCGCATCCGGCGGTCCTGGTCATCCACGAGTGGTGGGGCCACAACGACTACGCCCGCGACCGCGCCGAGCAACTCGCCCGCGAGGGCTACACGGCCTTCGCCCTGGACATGTACGGCAGCGGCAAGCTGGCCGACCACCCCTCCACCGCCGGTGAATTCGCCGGCGAGATCCGCGAGAACCGCGATCTGATGCTGGGCCGTTTCCAGGCCGCCTACGACTGGCTGCGCGCGCATGATGCGGCGGCCGATGCCGCACCCTCCGCGGTCGGCTACTGCTTCGGTGGCACTGTGGCCCTGGAGGCTGCACGCGCCGGGATGGACCTGAACATTGCGGCCAGCTTCCACGGCGGCCTGGGGACCGAGCACCCGGCCGAGGCCGGCAAGGTCACGGCGGAACTGCTCAGCTTCACCGGCACCGCGGATCCGATGATCCCGCCGGAACAGATCGCCGGCTTCCAGGACGAGATGCAGAATGCCGAGGCGCGCTACACCGTGGTGGAATTCTCCGGGGTGAAGCACAGCTTCACCAACCCCGGGGCCGACGCCATTGCCGAGGAATTCGGCATGCCGGTGGGCTATGACGCCCGCGCGGACCACGACTCCTGGAACCATCTGCTGGGCGTACTCCGCGACCGCCACCAGTAGGAAATGCCCCCGGCGGGCCCCGGGTCACCCGGGCCCGCCACCTCCCAACAACTCATCGAATCGCCGGGCCCTCCGGCGACGTCAGTATCCACGCAGGTAGATCGCCACACCCAGGGCGACCACAACCGCCAGCACTCCCACGAAGGCCACCCGGAACCAGCGCCGGCGCCCCAGGCGCTCGGAACGCCTGTGCGGCGGGTCTGACGCTGGCGCGCGCAGGCGGTCCTCCGGCTCCGCCTTGACCGACCCCTCGGGATCGGCCGGGCGCTCGGGCTCTGCGGCGGCCGTGGTGCTGTGTCCGGTCAGGGCGTGTTCCAGATCGCGGATACGGCCACGCAGCTCCTGATTGCGCTGCTGAGACTCGGCCAGTTCCTGTTCGCGCGCTACCAGGCGCTCGCCCAGATCCGCCGCCGAGTCCCCGGTGTCCGCGCAGCGCTGCTCCGCCTCCGCCTGGGCCTTCTCCGCGGCGGCCGCCCGCTCGCACTGCTGATTGCGCTCGCGGCGCAGGCGATCGGCCTCGGCTCGCGCGTCCTGCAGCTCTTTCTGCACCGCGTCGCGCTGGCGCTCCAGCTCGACCAGGTCATGATCCAGGCGAACGTTCTCGCCCTCCAGTTCGCGCACCCGGCTGCGCAGTTGCTCGGTCGCCTCGCTGGCCGCCGCGGGTGCCCCGGCCTCCTCGGCCTCCAGCTCCTCGACCCGCGCGCGCAGCGTGGCCAGTTCGGCCTCGCGGGCCTCGGCCTGCTCGCCGGCGGCCGCGGCCTCCTCGTCGCGCGCCCGCGCCTCGGCCAGCGCCGTCTCGGTCTCCTCCAGCCGGGCCTGCAGGGTCTCGATCTCGCGCTCGCGTTCCTCGGCGCGCTGGAAGGCCGCCGTGGATTCATCGCGAGCCTCGCCCAGGGCATTGCGCAGGCGCTCCAGTTCCTTCTGCGCCTCGCGCTCGTTGGCGGACTGCTGGCGCAGCATCAGCTCGCGACGCAGGCGCTCGACCTCTTCGCGCAGCGCCGCGGCCTCGGCGGTATCGACTTCCGCGCCGGCGCTCGCGAGCTCCGGCTCCGGGGGCGGCGGCAGCAGTTCGGCCACCACCTCGCGCACACGGGTCGGCACGAACGGCTTCATCAGGACGGCGCTGGCGCCCAGCGAACGCCATTCGTCGCTGGCGGCCTCGTCGCTCTCCTGGCCGGTCACGATCGCCACCGGGAGATCGGCAGGGACATTCTCGATGCCATCGCGCACACGGAGCAGCAAATCCTGGCCGTCGATCCCCGGCATCGAGAGATCGGTCAGGACCAGGCCGATATCCGGATACTGCTGCAGCAGCTCCAGGGCCTGCTCGCCATCGGCGGCCTCGTAGACCGTGTGCTGGTCCTGCAGGATACGCTGCAACGCGACCCGGATGACCTTGGAGTCATCCACCACGAGAATCGCGGTGCGTTTCGGATCCGGAATCTGGTCGCTCATGCTGTCCCCTGACTATCTGGCGCCCGCCTGGCGACGGCGCGAACCCCGGTCACCCGCCGCATTCTGGCCGAGTCCGGTCCTCCCTGTACGCACAAGACTAAGTTGCCGGGCGCGCCGATGCCAGTGGCAGCCAACGGGCAACCGGAACGCGTTCACGTTTTGTCCGCGCGGGCTACACCGGCTTGGATTTCCACTTGACCGAGTAGAGATCCCGTCGGCGGTCGCGCAGGTTGCGCACCGAGCCGTGGTTGCGCAGCTCCTTCAGGTTGTCCAGGTCAAGATCGACGATCAGGGTCATCTCGGTGTTCGGGGTCGCCTCCGCCGCCACCGCATCATGCGGGAAGGCGAAGTCGGACGGGGTGAAGACCGCCGCCTGGGAATACTGCATGTCCATGTTCTCGACCTTGGGCAGGTTGCCCACCGAGCCGGACATCACCACGTAGCACTCGTTCTCGATGGCGCGTGCCTGGGCACAGCGCCGCACCCGAAGGTAGGCGTTCTTGGTGTCGGTCCAGTAGGGGACGAACAGGATCTGCAGGCCATGATCGGCCATCACCCGGGGCAGTTCGGGGAATTCCACGTCGTAGCAGATCAGGATGCCGATCTTGCCGAAGTCGGTATCGAAGACGTGTACCTCGTCGCCCCCCTGCAGGCCCCAGTAGGAGACCTCGTCGGGGGTCACGTGGACCTTGTACTGGCGGTCCCAGGTGCCGTCGCGGCGGCACAGGTAGGAGACATTGCGCAGCACATCCTCGGTGTATTCGGGCATCGACCCGGCCACGATATTGATGTTGTAGGCCAGCGCCAGGCGCACCATCTCCTCGCGCACCGCCTCGGTGTATTCGGCCAGACGGCGCACGGCCTCGGCCGGGTAGTCCTGATTGAACGCCCCCATCAGCGGGCCGTTGAAGAATTCCGGGAACAGCACGCAATCCGCGCGGTAGCCGGAGACCGCATCCACGAAGTACTCCACCTGCTGGAACAGGGCATCGAGATCCACCGTCGGGCGCATCTGCCACTGGACTACGCCGATGCGCACGTCCGAGCGGCTGCCGCCGATCAGCTTCTCCTTCTCCTCGTAGTAGATGTTGAGCCACTCGATCAGGGTGGCGTAGGCCCCGGACTTCTCGTCGTCCGGCAGGTAGTTGGTGATGATCTTGCGGACGTGGAAGTCGTTCGCCAGCTGGAAGGTCAGGATCGGGTCGGTGATCTCGTGATTCTTCACCCGGCGCACGTACTGCTGCGGGGTCAGCTCGTCGCGGTACTGCTCGTAGCCGGGGATGCGCCCGCCGGCGACGATCGCCCGCAGGTTCAGCTTCTCGCACAGCTCCTTGCGCGCGTCGTACAGCCGCCGTCCCAGACGCAGCCCGCGATAGTCCGGATGCACGAAGATATCCACGCCGTAGAGGGTGTCGCCGTCCGGGTCATGGGTGGTCAGGAAGCCGTTGCCGGTGATCTGCCAGTAGTTGTGGTGATCGCCGAAGCGCTTGTATTCGACGATCAGGCTGATCGCCGCGGCCACCACCTTGCCGTTGTCCTCGATGCAGATCTGGCCCTCGGGAAAACGCTTCACCTGGGAGCGGAACTGCGCCTCGCTCCAGGCGCCGTCCAGGTCGTGGTAGACCCGCTCCATGATCTCGCGGATGTCCTCGTAGTCCTCGATCCGGGTCGGCCGCAGGGTGAGGTGGTGCTGGGGATTGGATTCGTTGTCCGCGTCGGTCGTCACGCTCGGGGCTCCGGGGATTGAGAAGGAAACGCAGGATGCACGGTGCACCGGCCGGGATCAAAAGATCCAGGCCAGCATCAGCCAGAAGAAGACGAAGAACAGGAAAAAGCCGGGGATCATGAACTGCAGTTCCCCGATCAGGCCCTCGCCGGCGGCCAGGGCAAACACGATCGAGATCAGGACCGACACGATGGCCGCGACCAGCGCGGCGTTCTTCAGGCCCATGCCGTCGTCGAAGGTCAGCGCCACCCAGTCCGACAGCCCCGGCAGGGAGACCGCCGCCGCCAGCACCAGCAGGGCCACCAGCAACGCCACCAGCGCCGAGGTGCCCAGCAGGATGCGCAGCGCCAGGCGGCTGTCGGAGCGATCACTCCGGCTCATGCCAGGGCCTCGCGGCGACCGCGCACGTACTCGCGCACGCGATTGGGGTCGGGGATGCCGGTGACCCGGAACTCCGGGTTGTCGCCAGTGGTGTACACCGCGATGCGGCCCACCCGGAAGATGCGGTCGAAAAAGCTCTGGTCCACCTTCACCGTGCGGATCTGGCCGATATCCAGATCCACATGCGACTTCGACAACAGACCGCGCTCGAGATGGACCTGGTCGGCATCGATGCGCAGCCGTACCGAGCGGGTCTGCAGATACCACCAAAGCAGGATCAGCAGGCCGAGCCCGAAGGCCGGGATCAGTACCAGGCTGAGGATGAAACCGAACGGGTGGTTGCGGAACATCGCCGGTCGGGCGTCGATCGCGGGTTCACGGGCGGACATGCACGAACTCCGGTTGCGGGCGGACCCGAACAGTTTGGCGCGGCCACCCAGACAAAGCGAGCCCCGCACCGGGGATTCCCTGATGCGGGGCTCGCAGTTTGCCGGACCCGCCCGCTCGCACGGGTCGGCCCGGAGACGGGACCGGGGTGTTAAGCGGTCCGGGCTTCGCGCTCGGCCTTGGCTTCCGCCTTGGCCTCGTCGCTGTCGTCGTAGCCGATGTTCGGCGCGAGCCAGCGCTCGGCCTCCTCGAACGACATACCCTTGCGCTTGGCGTAGTCCTCGACCTGGTCGCGGTTGACCTTGCCGAGACCGAAGTAGCGCGACTCCGGATGCGCGAAGTACCAGCCGGACACGGCCGAGACCGGCAGCATGGCGTAGCTCTCGGTGAGCGTCATGCCAGCGTTCTCTTCCGGCTGCAGGAGCTCCCACAGGGTGGACTTCTCGGTGTGCTCCGGGCACGCCGGGTAGCCCGGGGCCGGGCGAATGCCCTGGTACTTCTCCTCGATCAGGTCCTCGTTTTCGAGCGACTCGTCCGGGACATAGCCCCAGAATTCGCGGCGCACATGCTGATGCATGCACTCGGCGAAGGCCTCGGCCAGGCGGTCCGCCAGGCTCTTCACGAGGATCGAGTGGTAGTCGTCGTTGGCCTTCTCGAATTCCGCGGCCTTGGCGTCGACATCGCCACCGGCACTGACCGCGAAGGCCCCGATGTAGTCGGGACCGCCGGCCTCCTTCGGCATCACGAAATCGGCCAGCGAGTGGCTCGGCTGACCCCGGCGCTTCTCGGTCTGCTGACGCAGGTGATGCAGCTTCTTCAGCACCTTGGAGCGATTCTCGTCGGTGTACACCTCGATATCGTCATTATTGACGGTGTTCGCCGGGAAGAAGCCCACCACGCCCCGCAGGGTGACCCACTTCTCGTCGATCATGCGCTGCAGCATCTCCTGGGCGTCCTTGAACAGCTTGCGCGCCTCTTCACCCACCTTCTCGTCATCCAGGATGCGCGGGTAGGCGGCGTGCAGCTGCCAGGAGTGGAAGAACGGCGTCCAGTCGATGTACTCGGCGACCTCGTTCAGATCGTAGTCGTCGAAGCGCAGCAGCACGGAGCCGTCGCCATGCGGGTGCAGCACGGTCGGCTCGCCCGGCAGCTTGTCGGTCTCCAGCGCCTTCGGCTTGGTTGGGGTATAGCTTGACCAGTCGATCTGCGGCTTGTTGGCGCGCGCCTTCTCCAGCGTGACCCACTGGGTCTTTTTCTTGCGCCCGGCGTTCTGCACGCGCAGCTTTTCGTACTCCTCGCGGATCTCGGCGGCGTACTTCTCGCGCAGTTCGGGGCTGATCAGGCTCTGGGCCACACCCACCGCACGCGAGGCGTCCTTCACCCAGACCACGGGACCGGAGTAGTTCGGCTCGATCTTGACCGCGGTGTGGGCGCGCGAGGTGGTCGCGCCCCCGATCATCAGCGGGGTCTTCATGCCTTCGCGCTCGAGATCGGCGGCGAAGTTGGCCATCTCCTCCAGCGAGGGGGTTATCAGGCCGGACAGGCCGATGACGTCCACATCGTGTTCCTTGGCGGCCTTCAGGATCTCGGCGCCCGGCTGCATCACGCCGATGTCGATGACCTCGAAGTTGTTGCACTGCAGCACGACGCCGACGATGTTCTTGCCGATGTCGTGGACGTCGCCCTTCACCGTGGCCATCAGGATCTTGCCGTTGTTCTCGGTGCCGGTCTTCTCGGCCTCGATGTACGGGATCAGATGGGCCACGGCCTTCTTCATCACGCGGGCGGACTTGACCACCTGCGGCAGGAACATCTTGCCCTCGCCGAACAGGTCGCCGACCACGTTCATGCCGTCCATCAGCGGCCCTTCGATCACCTGGATCGGGCGGTCGTAGGCCTGACGGGCCTCTTCGGTGTCGTCCACCACGTAGGTGTCGATACCCTTGACCAGGGAGTGCTCGAGGCGCTTGGTGACTTCCCATTCACGCCACTCGAGGTTCTCCTCCTTCTTGCCGCCGCCCTGGCCCTTGTACTCCTCGGACAGGTCAAGCAGTCGCTCGGTCGCGTCATCGCGACGGTTCAGGACCACATCCTCGACCGCTTCCTTCAGCTTCTCGTCGATGTCGTCGTAGACCGCGAGCTGGCCGGCGTTGACGATGCCCATGTCCATGCCCGCCTTGATGGCGTGGTACAGGAACACCGCGTGGATCGCCTCGCGCACCGGTTCGTTGCCGCGGAAGGAGAACGACACGTTGGACACGCCGCCGGAGACCAGCGCGTGCGGCAGGTCGTTCTTGATGCGGCGGGTGGCCTCGATGAAGTCCACGCCGTAGTTGTTGTGCTCTTCGATACCGGTCGCGACCGCGAAGATGTTCGGGTCGAAGATGATGTCTTCGGCCGGAAAACCGACCTTCTCGGTCAGCAGCTTGTAGGCGCGGGTGCAGATCTCGACACGGCGGTCCTCGTTGTCGGCCTGGCCGTCCTCGTCGAAGGCCATGACCACGATCGCGGCGCCGTAGCGGCGGCACAGCTGGGCCTGCTTGATGAAATTCTCCTCGCCCTCCTTCATGGAGATCGAGTTGACCACCGGCTTGCCCTGCACGCACTTCAGGCCGGCCTCGATGATCTCGAACTTGGAGGAGTCGATCATCACCGGCACGCGGGCGATGTCCGGCTCGCCGGCCAGCAGGTTAAGGAAGCGGACCATCGCGTCCTGCGACTCCAGCATCCCCTCGTCCATGTTGATGTCGATGATCTGGGCGCCGCCCTCGACCTGGTTCAGTGCGACTTCCAGCGCGACGTCGAATTCCTCGTTCTGGATCAGACGCAGGAACTTGCGCGAGCCGGTCACGTTGGTGCGCTCGCCGACGTTCACGAACAGCGAGTCGTCGGTGATGTTGCACGGCTCGAGGCCGGACAGGCGGCAGGCCGGGGCGATCTCCGGCACCTTGCGCGGCGGGAATTTCTCCACCGCCTCGCGCATCGCGCGGATGTGCTCCGGCAGCGTGCCGCAGCAGCCGCCGATGATGTTCAGCAGGCCCTGCTCGGCCCAGGGGCCAACGTCCGCGGCCATCTGCTCCGGCGACTCGTCATAGTCACCGAACTCGTTCGGCAGGCCGGCGTTCGGGTGCGCGGACACAAACGTGTCGGCAATGCGCGACAGCTCTTCCACGTACTGGCGCATCTCTTTCGCACCCAGCGCGCAGTTCAGGCCGATGGAGACCGGGTTCGCATGACGCACCGAGTTCCAGAAGGCCTCGGTGGTCTGGCCGGACAGGGTACGGCCGGAGGCGTCGGTGATGGTGCCGGAGATCATGATCGGGAGGTCCTTCCCGAGCTCGTCTTCCAGGGTCTTCACCGCGAAGATCGCGGCCTTGGCGTTCAGGGTGTCGAACACCGTCTCGATCAGCAGCAGGTCCACGCCGCCCTCGACCAGAGCCTCGGCGGCCTCCTTGTAGGCCTCGACCAGGGTGTCGAAATCGACGTTCCGCGCGCCCGGGTCGTTCACGTCCGGCGAGATCGACGCGGTACGGTTGGTCGGGCCGAGGATGCCAGCTACGTAACGCGGCTTGTCCGGGGTCTTCTCGGTCCAGGCATCGGCGGCCTTGCGCGCGAGCTTCGCGGATTCGCGGTTCAGCTCGGGGACCAGATCCTCCATGTGGTAGTCCGCCATCGCGATGCGGGTACCGTTGAAGGTGTTGGCCTCGATGATGTCGGCGCCGGCCTCGAGATAGTCGTTGTGGATCTGCTCGATGATGTCCGGACGGGTCAGCGACAGCAGGTCGTTGTTGCCCTTCAGGTCGGACTCCCAGTCCTTGAAGCGCTCGCCGCGGTAGTCGGCCTCGTCCAGCTTGTACAGCTGGATGGTGGTTCCCATACCGCCGTCCAGGATCAGGATGCGCTCTTTCAGCGCCTTCTCGATATCTTTACGTGTTGCCGTCATGTGCCGTACACCATTGGTTTCGAATGGGATAAGTGTACACGCCGGGGTTCCATCCCGGTCGTGGAGCCCACCCTTCCGGCAGGCTCTTTCGTATCTCGTGGCGGTCTGGGATGCCCCTGTTTGCGCCCGTGCACGGAGATGTCACGATAGCGCCATGCAGGAACATCCAATCCGCTGGTTCATCACTGCCCCGCAGGCCTGCCCCTATCTGGACGACCGCGAGATGCAGAGCCTCCTGGTCGACCCCGCGGTCAGCCTGGGCGGTGCCCGCTTCGGCCAGCTACTGGCCGAGGGCTTTCGCCGCAGCGGTCAGTTTGTCTACCGGCATCACTGCCCCGAATGCGCCGCCTGCGTGCCGGTACGCATTCCGGTCGCGCGCTTTCGCCCGAATCGCAGCCAGCGCCGTTGCCTGGACCGCAATCAGGATCTCGCGGTGGCGATCCGGCGCCCGCCGGAGCAGCCGGGCACCGGGCCCGCCGCCGATCTCGACGAGCACATGCCGTTGTTCTCGCGCTACCAGACCGCCCGCCACGCGGGCGGGGGCATGGAGCAGATGGGGCGCGAGGAATACACGGGCATGCTGGCCCACCATAACGGCCCGGTGGATCTGATCGAATTCCGCCAGGCCGGCACGCTGGTCGCGGTAGCCGTCACCGACCGCACCCCGCAGGGGCTGTCGGCGATGTACAGCTTCTTCGATCCGGATCAGCCGCGCCGCGGCCTGGGCACCCTCGCGATCCTGACCCAGGTGGCGCATGCGCACCGCCTCGGTCTGCCCCATGTCTACCTCGGCTACTGGATCGACCAGGCGCCGAAGATGGAATACAAGACCCGCTTCCAGCCGCTCGAAGGCCGCATGGACGGGGTCTGGAGGCGACTGCCCGCCTGACGGCGGCCAGCCCCTCGGTCCCTGCTTCGCAAGCGCGACCTAGCGGGCCGGCTTGCGGAAGCGGAAGATGCCCCAGGTCAGGTAGCCCGAGTTGCCGCCATCGACCCAGTGCTGCAGGCCCTGCTTCATGCGGTCGATGTAGTCCTGCGAGATGTAGTGCTTCAGCTCGTCCTCGCGGGACTCGAGCTCCTGCTTCACGCGGCCGTAGTGGGTCGCGATCTGGCTGGAATGCTCCTCGAAACCGACCTCTTCCAGACCCGCTGCCTTGGCCGCCTCACGGTAAAACTCGGGGCTAGCCAGCGAATCCAGATGGATGCGGGCGAGGATCGGGTCCAGCACGCCGTCCGGGCAATCGTCGGTCTGCATCGGATCGGTGAAGATCAGCCAGCCACCCGGCTTCAGCACTCGAGCGGCCTCCTGAATCACCTTCTTCTTGTTTTCGTTCTCGCTATGCAGGAACGAGTCTTCGGACCAAACCACGTCATAGGACGCGTCCGGCTCGTCGACCTTCTCGAAGCTGCCGTCGACCACGGTGATCTTGTGGTCCAGGTGGCGCGCCTTGTTGATCTCGCGGTCGCGCTCGTTTTCCTTCTCGGACAGGTTCAGCGCGGTGACTTCGCAGCCGTAGTTCTCGACCAGGTAGCGCGCGACACCGCCGTAACCGGCGCCCATGTCGAGCACGCGCCATTCCGGCTGCGGCTCGCCGAGCAGGTCGGACATATGGGCGACCGTGCGCCGGCTGGCGTCGCCGATCGGCTCGTCCTTGTACTCGTACAGCCCGATATGGAGGTCTTCACCGCCCCACACCATCTTGTAGAAGGTGTCGGCGTCCTCGCTGTTGTAATAGTCGCGAGCCGTCTCGACGACGTCGGAGTAGTTCTCGCTCATCGTTCCTCGCCCTCGATATAACGCTTGTCGGCAACGTGGATGAAGAAGTCGGGATCGGTCTCGCGATAGGTCTCCTGGAAGTCCCCGTAGGTCTCGATCTTCTGGAAACCGACCTCGCGCATCAGGCGGCGCACATAGGCCTTGCGCAGCGGGAACATGTTCAGGAAGTACTCGGAGCCATCCGGGAAGCGATACTGGAAGCGGGCCAGGCCTTCGTCGACATGGGCCGGCTGCACCTGCACGTCGTCGCCGCAGTAGTAGTAGGTGTGCTTGGACGAGTAGCCATGGTCCATGATGGTGTCGTAGTTGCGCTGGTCGAGGATCAGCACGCCATCGTGGTTCAGGGCGGAGTAGAACTCGGCCAGGGCCTTGCGGCGGTCATGTTCGTTGAACAGGTGGGTGAACGAGTTGCCCAGACAGACCACGGCGTCGTAACGGCCGTAGATATCGCGGTTGAGCATGCGCCAGTCGGCCTGCACGGTGCGCAGGATGTGCCCGCGCTTGCGGCCGTTCTCGAAGGCCTTGACGAGCATCTCCGGGGCGCCGTCGGCGGTCACCACGTCAAAGCCCGCTTCGCGCAGCTGTACGGAGTGAAAACCGGTACCGGCGGCCACGTCCAGCACGCGCTTGGCGCCACGCTTCTTCAGTTCCTCGATAAAGAAGGTGCCTTCGCTCTTGGCGCGGTTGTCCCAGTCGATCAGGTCGTCCCACTTGTCGACGAAACCGGTGGTGTACTCGTTGAGGTAGTTCTCGGTATCGCGACGTTCGGTCGGCTTGTCACCGAAATCCTGATCATTCTTGATGTTCGCTGCCATGCTGGTTCCTCTTGGCTTTTGCTGCTGTCGTAAGCGTGAACGGACGGCCCGCGGCCGATCCGTCGGCACAACACCCCGCAAACGCAGAGAACCGCGACCCCCGCATGTCCCGGCGGTCTCGCCATTCGCCCGATCCGCCCAGGCCAGGCCTGGTGTTCGGGTAGCAATGCAACGGGCGCGTTGTTCGCAGCGCCCGCTACCGGCCTGGCCGGTTCATCCTGCACATCCGGAGGGCTCTTCATTACCCGGATGCCGAGCCGTGGTCTGGCGGGCCCATCCCGCCTGGCTCGGGGATCGTTTACGGCGCCTCGCGCTGCGTCTGAACGCGGGCGTTGTGTCCGAAATCGTTTTTATACCCTGAAGGTTTTGCGCAAAAATTACAAGTTGAGCCCCAGCCCTCCCGCTGTGCCGCGGCCGGGTCGAAGCCGCCTCCACGGGCGTCACGCGTTCGATATAATGGCGGTTTTTGCAGCGATCCCGAGGCCCCGCATGACCCCCAGCCGCCCCATCCAGCGCGCCCTTTTGTCGGTCTCCGAGAAGACCGGCGTCGTGGAGCTTGCCCGCGCCCTGCACGAGCGCGGCGTGGAGCTTCTGTCCACCGGCGGCACGGCCCGCCTGCTGGCCGAAAACAACCTTCCGGTGACCGAGGTTTCCGCGCACACGGGCTTCCCCGAGATCATGGATGGCCGGGTCAAGACCCTGCACCCGCGCATCCACGGGGGCCTGCTGGGGCGGCGCGACATCGACTCCGCGGTGATGGCCGAGCAGGACATCCCCCCGATCGACCTGCTGGTGGTGAACCTCTATCCCTTCGAGGCGACCGTGGCCCGGCCCGGGTGCAGCCTGGAGGATGCCATCGAGAACATCGACATCGGCGGGCCCGCGATGCTGCGTGCGGCGGCCAAGAACTACCGTGACGTGGCGGTGGCCACTAGCCCCGACCAGTACGGCGAGATCGCCGCGGCCATTGGTGACCAGGGCGAGGTGCCGCAGTCGCTGCGCTTCCGCCTGGCGGTCGCGGCCTTCGATCACGTCGCGCGCTACGACGCCGTGATCAGCAACTATCTGTCGGCCCTCGACGAGGACGGTGAAACGGCGCCCTTCCCCGGGCAGCTGAACGCCACCTTCGAGCGCGTCGAGACCCTGCGCTACGGCGAGAATCCGCACCAGCGCGCCGCGTTCTACCGCGATCCGCAGCCCACACCCGGCACCCTGGCCAGTTACCGCCAGCACCAGGGCAAATCGCTGTCCTACAACAACCTGGCGGACGCCGACGCCGCCTGGGAATGCGTGCGCCAGTTCGAAGCCGGGGCCTGCGTGATCGTCAAGCACGCCAACCCCTGCGGCGTGGCGGTCGCGCCGAGCCAGCTGATGGCCTACGAGCGCGCCTTCCAGACCGACCCGACCTCGGCCTTCGGCGGCATCATCGCCTTCAACCGCCCACTGGACGGCGACACCGCGCATGCGATCGTCAGCCGCCAGTTCGTCGAGGTCGTGATCGCCCCCGAGATCACGCCGGGCGCGCTGCGCGCGCTGGCCACCAAGAAGAACGTCCGGGTACTGGAGATCCCGCCGGCGGGCGTTGGCCCGGGCCTGGACTACAAGCGCATCGGCGGCGGGCTGCTGGTCCAGGATGCGGACCGCGGCAGCCTGGCCGATGTGGAACTGAAGACCGTGACCGCGCGCGCGCCGTCGGAACAGGAGATGAAGGACCTGTGCTTCGCCTGGCAGGTCGCCAAGTACGTCAAGTCCAATGCCATCGTCTACACCCGCGACCAGCAGACCATCGGGGTCGGGGCGGGCCAGATGAGCCGCGTATACTCCGCGCGCATCGCCGGCATCAAGGCCGCGGACGAAGGCCTGCAGGTCGCCGGCTCGGTGATGGCCTCGGATGCCTTCTTCCCGTTCCGCGACGGCATCGACGCCGCGGCCGAGGCCGGTATCACCGCGGTGATCCAGCCCGGCGGCTCGATGCGCGATCAGGAGGTGATCGACGCCGCCAACGAGCACGACATCGCCATGCTGTTCACCGGCATGCGCCACTTCCGCCACTGAGGTCCTGATGAACGTACTGGTAATCGGCAACGGCGGGCGCGAGCATGCGCTGGCCTGGAAGCTGGCGCAGTCGCCGCGCGTCGAGCGCGTGCTGGTGGCCCCCGGCAACGCGGGCACCGCGCGCGAGGCCAAGTGCGAGAACGTCGACGTCGGCGTCACCGACATCGACGCGCTGCTGGCCCTGGCCGAACGCGAGGCCATCGCGTTTACCGTGGTCGGCCCCGAGGCACCCCTGGTCGCCGGCGTGGTGGATGCCTTCCGCACCGCCGGCCGGCGCTGCTTCGGCCCCACGGCAAAGGCCGCTCAGCTCGAGGGCTCCAAGAGCTTCGCCAAGGACTTCATGCACCGCCACCACATCCCGACAGCCGCCTACGGCAGCTTCGAGGACGAACGGGCCGCGCTGGAGTTCATCGCCACCCACGGCGCGCCCATTGTGGTCAAGGCCGACGGCCTGGCCGCCGGCAAGGGCGTGATCCTCGCGCAGACCGAGGACGAGGCCCGCGCGGCGGTGCACGACATGCTGGCCGGCAACGCCTTCGGGGAGGCCGGCAACCGCGTGGTCATCGAGGAATTCCTGACCGGCGAGGAGGCCAGCTTCATCTGCATGGTGGACGGCGAGCACGTGCTGCCGCTGGCCTCCTCGCAGGACCACAAGGCGCGCGACAACGGCGACCAGGGCCCGAACACGGGCGGCATGGGGGCCTATTCACCCGCCCCGGTGGTGACCGATGCGCTGCATGCGCGCATCCTGCACGACGTCATCGAACCGACCGTGCAGGGCATGGCCGCCGACGGCGAACGCTACACCGGCTTTCTGTATGCCGGCGTGATGATCGACGCTGCGGGCAACCCGAAGGTCTTGGAGTTCAACTGCCGCTTCGGCGACCCCGAGACCCAGCCGATCCTCAGCCGCCTGGAATCGGACCTCAGCGAACTGGTCGAGGCGGCGCTGGACGGGCGTCTGGACGCGGTCGAGGCCCGCTGGGATGCGCGCGTAGCGCTGGGCGTGGTCCTGGCCGCCGGGGGCTATCCGGGGGACTACCGCAAGGGCGACGTCATCAGCGGCCTGGAGGCCGTGGAGGCCGATCCCGACGCCCACGTGTTTCATGCCGGTACCGCCCGCGATGCCGAGGGTCGCATCGTGACCGCCGGCGGTCGCGTACTCTGCGTGGTCGGCCTCGGAGCCGACGTGAAGAGCGCGCAGAAAAAGGCCTACGCGGCCGTACACCAGATTCATTTCGACGATATATACTGCCGAACAGATATCGGCTATCGCGCCGTCGCCCGGGAAGGATAATTCCAGGCAGCGGCGCTTCTACCCCCTTTCTGGAGATCCGCCCGATGGCCGCCCCCGAAGTGACCCACCTGCCCAACCTTCCCAACGATGTGGAGGGTCTGCGGCAGTCGATCCGCGATGCCGTGGTCCGCGTGGTCGGCGAGGACCCGCGCCAAGCCACCGAACGCGACTGGATGGAGGCCCTGGCCTTCGCCATCCGCGAACGCATGGTGGAGCGCCGCCTGCTGACCCGCCGGCAGTTCGCCGACGAGGACGTCAAGCGCGTCTACTACCTGTCGCTGGAATACCTGATCGGGCGCATGCTCGAGGCCAACCTGCGCAACATGGGCATCCTCGAGCCGGCCCGCCAGGCCATGGCCGATCTCGGCGTCGACCTCGACACCATTCTGGACCTCGAAGACGACGCGGCCCTCGGCAATGGCGGGCTGGGGCGCCTGGCCGCCTGCATCCTGGAGTCCCTGGCGACCCAGGGCTACCCCGGCTACGGCTACGGCATCCGCTACGAGTTCGGCATGTTCCGCCAGGAATTCGAGCCCTACCATCAGGTGGAACACCCGGACAACTGGCTGCGCTACGGCAACCCCTGGGAGTTCCCGCGCTCGGACCGCAAGTATCCGATCCACTTCTACGGCTACGTGGTCGAGCACCATCACCCCGATGGCTCCACCCGCTACACCTGGGAGGACGGCGAGGAAGTCCTGGCCATGGCCTACGACTACCCCACCGCGGGCTATGGCCGGCGCAACGTGAACAACCTGCGCCTTTGGGCGGCCAAGGCCACCCGCGACTTCGACCTGCGCTATTTCAATGAAGGCGACTACATCCGCGCGGTCGCGGACAAGGCGGAGTCGGAGACCATCTCGATGGTCCTGTACCCCAACGACGCCACCGCGATCGGCAAGGAACTGCGCCTGAAGCAAGAGTATTTCTTCGTCTCGGCCTCGCTGCAGGACATCATGGAGCGCCATCTGGCTCTGGACTACAGCCTCGACGCCCTGCCCGACAAGGTCGCGATCCAGCTGAACGACACCCACCCGGCGATCGCCGTCGCGGAGCTGATGCGCCTGCTGATGGACGAGCACGAGCTGCCCTGGGAACGCGCCTGGGAACTGACCCGGCGCACCTTCGCCTACACCAATCACACCCTGATGCCCGAGGCCCTGGAGACCTGGCCGGTAGAGCTGATGGAACGCGTATTGCCACGCCACATGGGGATCATCTACCAGATCAACCATGGCTTCCTGGAGGAGGTACGCCACCGCTATCCGGGCGACAACGACCGCCTGGCGCGGCTGTCCATCATCGACGAGGAACACGGCCGCCGGGTCCGCATGGCCCACCTCGCGGTGGTGGGTTCGCACCGCGTCAACGGCGTGGCGGCGCTGCACACCCAGTTGCTGCAGGAGACCCTGTTCGAGGACTTCTGCAACCTGTGGCCGGAGCGCTTCGTGAATGTCACCAACGGGGTGACCCCGCGCCTGTGGATGATCCAGTCCAACCCCGCGCTCACCGAACTGCTGGGCCAGCGCATCGGCGACGACTGGCAGTACGATCTGGATCGCCTGCGCGCGCTGGAACCCTACGCCCACGACGCCGACCTGCAGAAGGCCTTCATGGACGTGAAGCTCGCGAACAAGCAGCGCCTGGCGGACCTGGTGCGCGAGCGCACCGGCGTGGAGCTGAACCCGGACGTCATGTTCGACGTGCAGATCAAGCGCATCCACGAGTACAAACGCCAGCTGCTGAAACTCCTGCACGTGGTGGACCTGTACCGCCGCATCCGCGCCGGCGAGGACATCCCGCCGCGCGTGGTGCTGTTCGGCGGCAAGGCCGCGCCGGGTTATGCCCGGGCCAAGGGCATCATTCAGGTGATCAACGAGGTCGCCGACATCGTCAACCATGACCCGGCCATCGGCGACCGCCTGAAGTGCGTGTTCTTCCCCAACTACGAGGTCAGCTCGGCGAGCATCATCATCCCGGCGGCGGATGTCTCCGAGCAGATCTCCACCGCCGGCTTCGAGGCCTCCGGGACCGGCAACATGAAGCTGGCGCTCAACGGCGCCCTGACCATCGGCACCCTGGACGGTGCCAACATCGAGATCCGGGACGCGGTGGGCGAGGACTCCATCTTCATCTTCGGCATGACCGCCGACGAGGTCGTCGAGCACCGCCGCCACGGCCCGTCCCCGGAGGCCATACTGGCCGGCCAGCCGGGCCTCGCCGCCGCAGTCGAGATGATCGAGTCCGGGTTCTTCACCTGCAACGACCCGGGCACCCACGCCGACCTCGGTCGCTACCTGCGCCAGGAAGATCCCTTCTTCGTGATCGCCGACTATGCGGCCTACGCCGAGGCCTGCGCGCGGGCGGACACCCTGTACGCCGACCGCGCCGCCTGGGCCGAGGCCGCCATCCTGAATGTCGCACGCATGGGGTATTTCTCGATCGACCGCACGGTGCGCGACTACGCCCGCGAGATCTGGGACATCACGCCGGAGCCGGTCGCCCCGTCGCGCACCAACGGCGCCGCCTGACGCGGCGGCGCGCGCTCAGAGTTTCCCTCAGGCCTCCGGCAATCCCAGGCGGCGCAGCCAGCCGTCGGGGTTGCCGGCGCACACCAGAAACTCGGGGTTCAGCAGGCTCTCGCGCGTGTTGTAGCGAAGCTCCTGGCCCTGGAGGTCGGTCACCCGGCCGCCGGCCGCCCGCACCACCGCATGGGCCGCCGCGGTATCCCATTCGCTGGTGGGCCCCAGGCGCGGATAGATATCGGCGGCGCCCTCGGCCACCAGGCACAGCTTCATCGAGCTGCCCATGCTGACCAGCTCGTGCGGGCCCAGCCGGTCCAGCGCGAGCTTCAGGCGTTCCGCCCCGTGTGAACGGCTGCCCGCCACCACGGGATGATCCGTGCCGATGCGCTCGCTGGCGACCGCAATCGTGCGCGGGGCCTGGTCTTCGTCCCGCCGGATCGCCACCCCGTCGCGGTGCCCGGCATACAGCCGCTTGAGCACCGGACACCAGACCACGCCGAGGACCGGCTCGTGGTTGTGAATCAACGCCACGTTCACGGTGAACTCGCCATTGCGCTTCACGAACTCGCGGGTCCCGTCGAGGGGATCGATCAACCAGTAGGTCGGCCACTGCCGACGCCGCGCGAAGGGCACGTCCTGCCCCTCCTCGGACAGCACCGGCCAGTCCGGGTCGATATCCGACAGCCCGCCGACCAGGATACGGTGGGCGGCCAGATCGGCCTCGGTCAGCGGCGAATGGTCGGCCTTCTCGGTGACCGCGAAACGGGTCTCGTAGAGCTCGAGAATGGCGTGGCCGGCCGCGTCGGCCAGGCTCGAAACCTCGTGCATCAGGGCAGTCAGGGCCGCATCCTTCGGCGGAGCATGCATGGGGAACTCCCGTTTTCCCGGAACATTCCCCCTAGCTTGGCAGGGTTGCGGCCCCGGGGGAACACCGGCGCGCGCCAGGAGGCCTCTATCCGTCGAGGTAGTCGCGCACCATGTACAGGGCGGCAATGGAACGCGCCTCGGTCAGGTCCTCGCGTGCAACCAGCTCCGTCAGGCGGTCCAGCGACCAGGGCACCACCTCGATCGCCTCCGGCTCGTCGCCCTCCGCGGTCTCGGGGTAGAGATCCTCGGCCAGCACCAGATGCGTCTGGTGGGCCATGTAGCCGGGCGCCACGGTCAGCGCGCCCAGGTGGGTCAGGCGGCGTCCGGCATGCCCCACCTCCTCCATGATCTCCCGGTTGGCGGCAGCCAGGATGTCCTCGCCCGCCTCGATGCGGCCCTTGGGCAGGCCCAGCTCGTAGCGGTGGGTGCCCGCGGCGTATTCGCGGATCAGGAGGATTGTCCGGTCGGCCTGCACCGGGGCGATGATCACCGCACCATGGCCGCGGCTGACCAGGCGCTCAAAGCAGGTGCGCGCGCCATTGCTGAACTCGAGGTCCAGCTCTTCCACCTCGAACAGGCGACTGCTGGCGACCGTGCGTCGCCCCTGGACATCCGGCTTGTCTCGGCTCATGCGCCCTCCCGGGCGGTCAGTGGCTGTTGCGCAGACGCACCAGGGTCCGCAGTTCGCCCTCGAACAGGGTGTCGAACATGAACCCGTGATCGGAGGTCACCACCTCGAACCCGTCCTGCTCGGCCGGCTCGGTCTCCGCCAGGCGCAGATCCAGATCACCCCAGCTCACGGCCATGGTGACGCGCATCGGGAAATAGCCGTCGAGGAAGCGGCGAACGAACGGGCCGTTCTCCAGGCGATAGACGCCGTCCCCCTCGTGCTCGACGATCTTCATGCGCGCGGTCACACAGACCTCGGCGTCCTTCTCCACCCCGCGCAGATCCACACGATCGCCCTCGGCGCGCGCGGATTCGATGTTGCGGGTGGACTCGACCTGGAGTTCGTCGATGGTCGCCTCATTGTACACAATGACCATGCGCCGAATGGCCGCCACATCGTTGTGGCACTGGCGCAGATCGGCCCATCCGTCCTCCAGGGAGGAGGCCGTGATGCGGATCTGATTCTGGTGGTGATGCGGCGTCCGGTCCGGCTCCTCCAGCAGGAACGTCAGCTCCGGACTGGTCGTCTGGGTCTGGTCCGGGGAGACCGTCTCGCCCCACAGGGCATCATCCTCCAGCGGATCGTAGTCCGGATCATCCGGGTCCATCGCCAGGGTGGGGCCCGGCAGGGCCAGAAGCGCGACAAGAAGGGGCGCGGGCAGAAACCGAACCTGGGGTACCATGAGAGCCATAACCAATCCCCTCGATCATGTGGCCGTCTGCTGTGGACCCGCAAAACCCCGAAAAAAATCCGCACGCCCCCGCGCTCGCCGTGGACTGGAGTCGCATCGACACCGTGCTGTTCGACATGGACGGCACGCTGCTCGACCTGCACTTCGACAACCGCTTCTGGCGCGAGCTGATCCCGCGGGAGTACATCCGCTGCCAGCCGGACGACCCTGAATGCGCACGCCGCCGCCTGGAGGACGAGATGCAGCGGGTGCGCGGCAAGCTGGAATGGTACTGCGTGGATCACTGGACGCGCTTCACCGGGCTGGACATCCTGGGCCTGAAACGCGAACTGGCCCATCATATCGCCCTGAAACCGCATGCCGATGCGTTGCTGGCCGCCCTGCAACGTGCCGGCCGACGGCGGGTGCTGGTGACCAATGCCCATCCGCAGGTCTACGCCTTCAAGCACCAGCTCACCCGCATCGGCGACCGCCTGGACACCATCGTCTCCGCCCACGATCTGGATTGCGCGAAGGAAGAGGCCGCGTTCTGGGAGCGCCTGCAGCGGGTCGCACCCCATGACCCGGAGCGCACCCTGCTGGTGGACGACAACCTGCTGGCGCTGGCGAGCGCCGCCGGGGCGGGCATCGCGGAGCTGCGCGGCATGCGCTACCCGGACGAGCGCGGCGACCCCATGCACTCGGAAGACTTCGTGCTGCTGGAGTCACTGGCCGATCTGATGTCCGGCCTGCCCGCCGCGAGAGACCGGGCCGGCGATCCGGCAGCTACTTGACCGGGGTCGGCAGGTTGCGGATCAGGTCCAGACGGATCTGCACCGACCGGCCTTCGCACTCGCCATCCAGCCAGTGAAAACCCTCCGCCTCGCGCACTTCGCGGGGCGTTACCTTGCCCCACCAGGCTTGACTGGAACCGGGCTCGGCCCAGTTCAGTTGCAGGGTTTCGCCGGTGAGGATGGCGATCTCCAGACGCTCGGAGACATGGCGGGGAATGGCGGCATCGGTCATCGGGGTGCTTCGCGGTAGTCGGTCGGGTCGGGGATGCCGGCCGCGGCGAACGCGGCGCGCCGGGCCTGGCACTGCGGGCAGCGCCCGCAGTGGCGCGATTGTGCCAGAAGGCAGCTCCAGGTGCGGCGCCAGTCGATCCCCAGCGGATCCGTCGTGGCGATGATTTCCGCCTTCGACTGCTCGATCAGCGGCGCCTCGACCTGCAGATGCGGGACCAGGGTCCCGGCCAGCGCCGAGACCTGCTGCACGAACCCGGGCTGCGAACCCGGCCCATGCCCCTGATCCTCGCGGTTCAGGGCCAAAAGGATACGCCCGGCACCGTGGTGTTCGGCCAGGTTGACCGCCAGCGCCAGCACCAGCAGATTGCGCTGGGGCAACGGCACATGCCCGACCCAGTCGTTGCGCCGGGTGAAGGCCGCGCGCAGGGACTGCAGGTCCAGCGCGACGGGCGTCGCGCCGTAGACCCCGGCCAGATGCTCCACCGCCGCCCATTCGCGGGCCGCATTGCGCTGGCCATAGTCGACCCAGACGGCGCGCAGCACCTTGCCGGCTGCATGGCACTGCGCCAGCAGGGCGCTGCTCTCGATGCCGCCGGAGAGCAGGAGGAGATCGGGGGATTCGGGCCGAACGGATTCCATTCGGGCACCATACCGCACAGCGCGAGTAGACGGAGACCACGCGGTGATTGAACAACTACGCAGCCACTGGCAGCGCCTGCTGGGCGCCGAACGCAGCGATCGCGCCGAGGGCGATCCCGAACAGCGCCTGCAGCGCGCCGCCGCGGCCCTGATCATGGAAGTCTGCCGCGCCGACTTCGAACTGCGCGCGGAGGAGCTCGAATCGGTACGTGGCAGCCTGATCGAGTTGTTCCGCCTGGACAACGATACCGCCGATGCGCTGCTGGAGATCGCGCAGGAGGAGAGCGACGCGCTGATCTCCATCCACCCGATGGTGCGCGAGGTCAATGCGGCCTTCGATGCCGAGCAGAAGGCCGACATCCTGCGCGCCCTGTGGCGCGCCGCCTGGGCCAACCGCGACCTGCACAAGCGTCAGGAGGCGGTCATCCGGCACCTCGCGGACCTGCTCTACGTGCCGCACGCCACCTTCATCCGGACCAAGCACGAGGTCCTAGGGAAACACTGATTCATGTACACGCTCGCGTTGGCACCCCAGGTTCTTCGAGACAAGGCGCGTCGTGCAGCGGGTAGTGGTTCTACCCGCAAGCGGCGCAACGCCGTATCGCGGAACCTGGGGTGCCAACCCCACAAACCATTCAATGCAGGGGCTCGGCCGCTTTTGCGCGCGCACAGCGTTGCGGTTCCCTTGTGCAGAATGACTGCACGGCAGTCACCGCGCCTTGTTCGCACGCAAAAGCGACTCGAGCGCGAGCGTATACATCAAGCAGTGTTTCCCTGGGCGATGCGGCCGATCCGGACTGACCGGGGCACGCACTGATGGGTGACCCGGGTACCCTGCTGGCCGCGCTGGCGGTGGGCATCCTCGGCGGCGTGCACTGCCTGGGGATGTGCGGCGGCATCGTCGGCGCAATCTCCATGGGCCACGGTCGCCGCGGGCCGGGGCTGGACCTGCTGCTGGCCTACAACCTCGGGCGCATGGCGAGCTATGTCGTTGCCGGGGCCCTGGCCGGGTGGCTGGGGGCCAGTCTGCTGGGCGGCCTGCCGGCCGGTCAGGCGATCCTGCAGGGCTTCGCCGCGGTCTTCCTGATCCTGCTCGGGTTCTATCTCGCCGGCTGGTGGCCGATCCTCGCGCGCCTCGAACAGGCCGGCGGGGTGCTGTGGCGGCGCATCGAACCGCTGGGGCGGCGCTTCCTGCCAGTGCGCCACGCCGGGCAGGCCCTGGTGGTCGGCGGGCTGTGGGGCTGGCTGCCCTGCGGGCTGGTGTACAGCGTGCTGGCCTGGTCACTGGGTGCCGGCGGGGCCCTGGAGGGCGCCGCGCTGATGGGTGCCTTTGCCCTGGGCACGCTGCCCAATCTGCTGCTGATGGGGGTGTTCGCCGCACGCCTGGCGGCCTTCGTGCGCCGCCCCTGGGTCCGCCGGATCGCCGGCGGCGGGGTCGCGCTGTATGGGGTCTGGATGCTGCTGAGTGTGGCGATGTGATCCCCCGCCCGGGCGGGCGGGGGATCATTCGGAAGGCCCCGGGCGGGGCTCAGTCCACGAAAAAGTCGCGCGAGAAGCGCACCGGCAGCACGCGTTCGCTGCCCGCCGGGGCGACATCGATCGCGAAGTCGAGGGTCTCGCCGCTGCGAACCGTCACCTCCGACAGGAAGTAGATGGCATCACCATCCTGGATCTCGCGGAAACGCAGGTTGCGCATCTGGTCGTTCATGTTGGTGGCCGACCCGGTGACCTCGGCGGAGACCGCCTGCAGACCGTTATCGCCCCGCTCCATCACGCTGACGTTGACCATCGCCCGGTTGGAACTGCGCCGCACGTCATAGGCCCGCGCGACCTCCGGCGACAGGAAGGTGGTGTTGATCACGTTGTAGTGGACGACGTAATTGTCGAACTCCGCCTCGTTGGCGGATGCGATCGAGCTGCCGAGAGCGACCGCCGCCAAAGCGACGAGAAAGCCGGTAAAGACCCGATGCACTCTTGCCATGGCTGACTCCTTTGCCTGATGGGGAAAGCGGGGCCCTGCGGAAACAGGCTCTCAGGTACCCCTGTCTTCGAGTCTAGCCGCTTTTGCTGCGATTGAAACCGGGGGTGGCGGCGCGCGTGCCGACGCCCGCTCGGCGGATTCAGAAAGAGCGGACGATAATCAGCAGGATATAGAGCCCGACCAGGGCAATCATCGGCGAAAAATCGATCGCACCGGTGTTCGGCAGGGCCCGGCGCAGCGGGCCGAGGATGGGACGGTTCACCGCGCCGGCCAGGCGCATGATGGGGTTGTTGGCGGCGCCGCCGCCCCCGGCCTGGATCCAGCTCATCACCACCTCGACGATCAGCGCGATGATGAAGACCCAGATCACGGTGGTCAGCAGCTCGCGGATCGCCACGGCCAGGATGAGCCCGAGCCCCACGTCCACGCCAACGATGAGCACGCGCAACCAGATCTCGATGAACTTGAGCACGATCATCAGCACGATCGCGGCGAGATCGACCCGCCCCACGGACGGAATCACCGGCCGCAGCACCCGCAGCGGCGGATCGGTCAGCATCACGATGGTCTGCGAGATCGGGTTGTAGTAGTCGGCCCGCACCAGGCCGAAGATCGTCCGCAGGATCAGCAGGATGATGTAGATCCCGAAGACAACGCTGACGAGGAAGATGGCGATCTCTTGTCCGGTTCCGGCGGCGGGCATGCGGGCTCCTTGCGGTGCAGCGAGTTAACCGCGCCCATTCTCCGGCAAGCCCGGCGGGATGCCAAGCTGTGACGCGTCCGGTGCGGCTTGCCGGCGCGGCTCAGCCGCCGCGGCGGGCATCCATGCAGTCGCGCACCCGGGTGGCGATCTCCTCGATCGACAGCTCGGTCACGTCCAGGTGCGGGATCCGCCAGGTATCGAAGAACTCCTGGATCGCCACGCATTCCGCCCGGCACTGCGCCAGACTCGCGTAGCGGCTGTCGGGGCGGCGCCCCTCGCGAATCTGCGCCAGGCGCTGTGGCGTGATGGTCAGGCCAACCAGTCGACCGCCGAGCCCCCGCAGACCTTCGGGCATGTGCGGGATATCGCCCTGGTGCAGGTCCTCCGGGACCAGCGGGTAGTTGGCGGCAAAAAGGGCGTAGTTCATCGCCAGATAGAGACTGGTGGGTGTCTTGCCGGAACGCGAGGCCCCCAGCAGCACGACGTCGGCGACCGACAGGTCCTGGGTGGCCAGGCCGTCGTCATGGGCCAGGGTGTAGTTCAGCGCCTCGATACGACGATCATAGCGGCTGACGTCACCCATGCCATGGGCCCGCCCGGATACCGACTGCGACGCGACCCCCAGCAGCCCCTCCAGCCGCTCCACCTGCTCGCCGAAGACGTCGATCACCGGGACCGGGCAATGGCGCAGATCGGCCCGCAGGTCGGCATTCGCCAGGGTGGCGACCACCAGGGCCGGCTGCGGACCGGCCTCGGCCCGGGCGAACACGCCGGCCAGGCGGCCGGGGGTCTGCACGAAGGGCAGCCGGTGCCAGGCCGGGTCGACATCCGGAAACTGGGTGAACAGCGAGCGCGCCAGCGTCTCCGCAGTGATCCCGGTCCCGTCCGAGACCAGATAGACCTGCGGGCACTGGGCGGCGGCATCAGCCATTACCGGGCTCCCGCCCCTGTGCGAGCTGTTCCCAGGTGGACAATAGCGAATCGGGGTTCAGCGACAGCGACTCGATGCCCTCGTTCATCAGCCAGGCCGCCAGCTCCGGATAGTCGGACGGGGCCTGGCCACAGATACCGACGTATTTGTCGGCGCGGCGGGCGGCCCGGATCGCCATGCTCAGAAGCGCCTTCACCGCATCGTCGCGCTCGTCGAACGACTCCGCCACCAGCTCGGAGTCCCGATCCACGCCCAGGGTCAGCTGGGTCAGATCGTTGGAGCCGATGGAGAAGCCGTCGAAATGCTCGAGAAAACGCGCCGCCAGCAGCGCGTTGGAGGGGATCTCGCACATCATCACGACCTTCAGACCATTCTCGCCACGCCGCAGCCCCTCCTCGCCCAGCACCCGAATCACGTCCTCGGCCTCGGTCAGGGTGCGCACGAACGGGACCATGATCTGCACGTTGTCCAGGCCCATGTCGTCGCGCACCCGCCGCAGGGCCTCGCACTCCATCGCGAAGGCCGGACGGAAGGTCTCCGAGCGGTAGCGCGAAGCCCCGCGAAAGCCGAGCATGGGGTTTTCTTCCTGCGGCTCGTAGCCGCGCCCCCCGATCAGGTGGGCGTACTCGTTGGACTTGAAGTCGGACAGGCGCACGATCACCGGCTCCGGGGCGAAGGCCGCCGCCAGCGTCGCGATGCCCTCGGACAGCTTGCGCACGAAGAACTCGCGCGGGCCGTCGTCGAATCCATGCAGCCGCTCGGCGATCCGCTCCTGGATCTCGGGGTCCAGCCGACCCGGGTCCTCGGCATAGTCCAGCAGCGCCAGCGGGTGCACCCCGATGGTGCCGTTGATGATGAACTCCAGCCGCGCCAGGCCGATCCCGGCATGCGGAAGCTGCGAGAAGGCATAGGCACGACCCGGGTTGGCCACGTTCAGCATCAGTTTGACCGGCAGCTTCGGCAGTTCGCCGATGTCGGTCTTCTTCACCGTGTACTCGAGTGTGCCCGGATACACGTGACCATCATCCCCCTCGGCGCAGGAGACGGTCGCCTGCATCCCGTCGGAGAGCACCTCGGTCGCATTGCCGCAGCCCACTACCGCCGGGATGCCCATCTCGCGGGCGATGATCGCCGCGTGGCAGGTACGCCCGCCGCGGTTGGTGACGATCGCGGCGGAGCGCTTCATGATCGGTTCCCAGTCGGGATCGGTCATGTCCGCGACCAGGATGTCGCCCTCCTCCATGGTGTGCATGGCATCCGGGGAATCCAGCACGCGCACCACGCCGGCCCCGATCTTCGCGCCGATCGCCCGGCCCGTAACCAGCGGCTCCGCCTCGTGCGGCGCCAGTTCGTAGCGCTCGCCCGCGCCCAACTCAACGCGACTCTCCACGGTCTCCGGGCGCGCCTGCACGATAAACAGCTCGCCGGTCTCTCCGTCCTGCGCCCACTCGATGTCCATCGGCCGGCCGTAGTGCTGCTCGATCGCCACCGCAAAGCGCCCGAGCTGCTCGGCGTCGGCATCCGACAGGCAGAAGCGCTGGCGCAGGTCCTCCGGGGTGTCCTCGGTGCGCGTGCCATCCCCGGTCAGCACCATGCGCACCGCCTTGGTGCCGAGGGTGCGGCCGATGATGGCGCGCTTGCCGGCCGCCAGCGCCGGCTTGTAGACCTGATACTCGTCGGGATTCACCGCGCCCTGCACCACCGTCTCGCCGAGGCCCCAGGCCCCGGTAATGAACACCGCATCACGAAAGCCGCTCTCGGTATCCAGCGTGAAGATCACGCCGCTGGCGCCGACGTCGGAGCGCACCATGCGCTGGATACCGGCCGACAGCGCGACTTCGTCATGAGCGAAACCGTTGTGCACGCGATAGGCAATGGCGCGGTCGTTGTACAGGCTGGCGAAACACTCGCGCAGCCGCTGCAGCAGGGCGTCGATGCCGCGCACATTGAGAAAGGTCTCCTGCTGTCCGGCGAACGAGGCCTCGGGCAGGTCCTCGGCGGTCGCCGAGGAGCGCACCGCTACCGGGACCTCGTCCCCCAGTTGCGCGTAGTGTTCGCGCACCGCCTGTTCCAGCTCGGCCGGCAGTTCGGCCTGCTCGATCCAGCCGCGCACCTCGCGCCCGGCGGCGCGCAGCGCCTCGATGTCGTCGATATCCAGATCCGCCAGGCGCGCCTTGATCCGTTCATCCAGACTGTCCTTCGCCAGCAGGGCGCGATAGGCATCCGCGGTGGTGGCAAACCCGCCCGGCACGCGCACCCCGGCCGCGCCCAGCTGTCCGAGCAGCTCCCCCAGAGACGCATTCTTGCCGCCCACCTTCGCGACATCGTTCATGGTCAGGTCGGCGAGATCGACTACCCAGTGCATGGCGACTCCTGGACTGCGGTGACCGGCCGGCACGAAGACGGCCGCGGGTTTGTGAACCCCTTAACAGGGGTGAACCACTATGATCAGCTAGACTTCGATGTTTTGTAACCTTCAGGAGACTGCGTGACTGCCCCAGCCGCCCGTCGTTCCAGCTTAACCCACTCCATCCTGCCGACCATGCTGCTCGGCTTGGCGTTCCTCGCGCAATCCGCCGCGGCCCACGAATCGGGCCCGTCCATGGCCATCCTGGGCACGGTGGAGGACATACAGATCGTCGAGGAAGACGTCGTACTGGAGGCACGCATGGACACGGGTGCGACCTCCTCCTCGCTGAACGCACTGAACAAGGAGCGCTTCGAAAAGGACGGCGAGGACTGGATCCGCTTCGAGATCATCGATCCGGAAGACGAGGACGCCCGCATCACCCTCGAGCGCCCGATCGAACGGATCGTCCGTATCCGGCGCCACAGCGGCGAGTCGCAGGAGCGCCCGGTCGTGCGCATGGAGTTCTGCATCGGCAACCAGCTCCTGACCGCCGACACCAGCCTGATCGACCGTACGGCACTGACCTATCAGGCCCTGATCGGTCGCAGCCACATGGCCGGCCATATCCTGGTCGATTCCGGCGAGAAACACCTGCGCGCGCCCGACTGCGCGGCGGATGACCAGTGAAGCGCTTTCACCTGCCGATCCTGATCGTGCTGCTGAGCGCGGTCGGGCTCGGGGTCTTCGCCTACAAGGTCAGCGCGCTGGGCATGCCCCTGCAGCCGGACGCCACCGCCGAGACCTGGCAGGTGGAGGCACGGGTGCGCTATCAGCCCACCGGCGGCGCGGCCACGGTGGAGCTACGCATCCCGCATCGCCTGCCCAATTTCTCCATTCTGGACGAAGGCTTCGTCTCGCGCGGCTACGGCCTGAACTCCATTACCCAGGCCGAGGATCGCCTGGCCCAGTGGACAACGCGCCAGCCACGCGGTGAACAGGTCCTCTACTACCGCGCCACGCTCTATCGCGACGGCAACGACCGCTCCGAGTCGGAGTACCCCGGGCCGGTGGCCGTACCCGACTGGACCGAGCCCTTCCGTTCCGCCGCCGATGCCCTGATCGACGACGTACGCGGCCGTTCCTCGGATATCCAGAGCTTTGCCTCGGTGCTGGTCAATGACCTCGCCAACGCCGCCCCCGCATCCAACGCGGCGGTGTTCATCGAGAGCGACGACAACCGCACGCGCCGCACCGAGACCCTGATCGAACTGCTGGCCACCGCG
Source organism: Thioalkalivibrio sp. ALE16 (assembly GCF_000381305.1). Taxonomy (NCBI): domain Bacteria; kingdom Pseudomonadati; phylum Pseudomonadota; class Gammaproteobacteria; order Chromatiales; family Ectothiorhodospiraceae; genus Thioalkalivibrio; species Thioalkalivibrio sp. ALE16. The sequence goes on along the minus strand of NZ_KB906356.1, from coordinate 156,428 downwards.
CGGATCCCCGCGCGCCAGGTGACGGCCCTCCGGCTGGTCGATGGCCGCCGCGACATCGAGCCGCAGACCTGGCTGGAGGTCCACAACACCCGGCGCTGGGTCCCCATCGACCCGGAGACCGGCGAGATCGAGTATCCCGCGGACGTAGTCGTCTGGTCGCACGGCAGCGCCCCGCTGCTCGAGGTATCCAATGGCGAGGCCGCCGAGGTCCGGTTCGCGGTCGCGCGCGGGGTGCAGGATGCCCTGGCGACCATCCAGCGCTTCGGCGACACCCTGGACACCCGCATCCTCGACTTCTCCACCCTGAACCTGCCGCTGGGCACGCAGAACACCTACCGCGTGCTGCTGATGGTGCCTCTGGGTGCGATGATCATCGTGTTCCTGCGCAACGTGATCGGCATCCAGACCTTCGGCACCTTCATGCCGGTGCTGATCGCGCTGTCCTTCCGCGAAACCCAGCTGCTGGCGGGGATCATCCTGTTCACCCTGATCGTCGCACTGGGCCTGGCCGTGCGCTTCTACCTGGAGCACCTGCGGCTGCTCCTGGTGCCCCGTCTGGCCGCGGTCGTCAGCGTGGTCATCATGCTGATGCTCGGGATCAGCGTGCTGTCGCATCAACTGGGCTTCGAACGGGCCCTGGCGCTGTCACTGTTCCCCATGGTCATCCTCGCCATGACCATCGAGCGCATGTCGGTCGTATGGGAGGAGCACGGGCCGGCCGACGCCATTACCCAGGGCATCGGCAGCCTGGTCGTGGCGGCCGCCGCCTACGGCCTGATGGCCAACCGTCAGCTGGAGCACCTGCTGTTCGTGTTCCCGGAACTGCTGCTGGTACTGCTGGCCGTGACCCTGCTGATCGGGCGCTACACCGGCTACCGCCTGACGGAGCTGTTCCGTTTCGGCCGCATCCAGGACGCGATGCGGAGGCCCGACTGATGCCCGCCTGGCTCCCGCGCTTCGTCCGTCCACGCGTCCTGAAGGAACAGGGCATCGTCGGCATGAACGCCCGCAACTCCCGCTACATCGCGGCCTGGAATGCCCGGCGCTTCTACCCTCGGGTCGATGACAAGCTGCAGACCAAGCAACTGGCGCTGGATGCCGGCTTGTCGGTACCCGATCTCTACGGGGTCGTGCGCACCCACCGCCAGATCCGCGACGTGCGCCGCCAGCTGCGGGACTACGAAGACGGCTTCGTGATCAAGCCGGCGCATGGCGCCGCCGGCGATGGCATCCTGGTGATCGAGGGCTGGCGCGGCGATCGTCCGCGCCGGGCGGGCGGCCGCGCCATGGAGCTGAGCGAGCTGGACGATCACATCTCCAACGTCCTGTCCGGCATGTACAGCCTCGGCGGGCGCCCGGATGTCGCCATGATCGAGCAGCGGGTGCGCTTCTCCTCGGTCTTCGACGCGGTCTCGCATCGCGGCGTGCCGGACATTCGCACGGTGGTCTATCGCGGCTACCCGGTGATGGCGATGATGCGCCTGCCAACGCAGGACTCCGACGGCAAGGCCAACCTGCACCAGGGCGCGGTCGGCACGGGCATCGACCTCGGTTCCGGCCGCACCATCGGCGGGGTGCGCTACAACAAGCCCTGCCGCGAACACCCTGACAGCGAGCAGAGCATCGTCGGTCTGCAGATTCCTGACTGGGGCCAGCTGATGGAGCTCGCCGCGGGCTGCTTCGAGCTGAGCCAGCTCGGCTACTTGGGAGTGGACGTGGTCATTGACGCCGACCGCGGCCCACTGATCCTGGAACTCAATGCCCGTCCAGGCCTCGCCATCCAGATCGCCAACGGCGAGGGCCTCGACCACCGGATCACCGCCGTCGACGCCCACATGGTGGCACGCGAGACCGAACCGGCCACCGAACGGGCCCGCTGGTCCGCCGAGATCTTCGCCCGTCCCGACGCAACGCGCCCCGAAAAGCCCGACTCCGAACCCAGGGCCGACGCCGAACCCGCCTGATGCCCGGGGCGGTTACGGACACGGTGAGCGTTTGGGCTATGCTAGGCGCATGACTGCCGCCGCCGAGACCCAGACGCCGGACATCGAACAGGCCCTCGCCGACGCCGAGCGTGTCTGTGCCCGCCATGGCGCACGCCTGACCGAGCAACGTCGGCGCATCCTCGAACAGATCCTGCGCACCGATGGCGTGATCAAGGCCTACGACCTGATCCACGCCCTGTCCTCCGACGACCACAGCATCAAGCCGCCAACGGTCTATCGCACCCTGGCCTTCCTGCTGGAGCAGGGGCTGATCCACCGCATCGAGAGCCTGAACGGGTTTGTCGCCTGCTCGCACCCCGGGGAGCGCCACGAATCCGCGCTGATGATCTGCGACGGCTGCGGCCAGATCACCGAGTTCTACACCCCGGAACCGGCCAGCCGGGCGCTGGAAGACGAGGCCGAGGCCCAGGACTTCGCCATCGAGTCGCGCATGGTGGAACTGCACGGCCAGTGCGGCGACTGCCGGCGGAGTCAGAAGGACCGCGCCTGACACCGCCCCACCCTCTCAGCCCGCTCGCTTCCACCTTCCTGTGACCGCTGGCTCAGCCACCCTTGAAGCGTTCCCGCCGATCCTGCGAGCGGATACCCGACTGGTCGTGCTGGGTAGCTTTCCCGGCGTGGCGTCGCTGGAGGCCCGGGCCTACTACGCTCACCCGCGCAACCAGTTCTGGCCGATCGTCGGGGAGATCCTCGGCGAACCTTTCCCGGAACTGGACTACCCGGAGCGCATCCAGCGCCTGCTCGACCACGGCGTGGGCCTCTGGGACGTCTACGGGGCCTGCTCGCGCGAGGGCAGCCTGGACAGCGCCATCCGCGAACCGGTCCCCAACGATCTGGCCCGCCTGACCCGCGAGGCCCCGGGCCTGCGCGTGATCATCCACAACGGCGCCGAGAGCGCGCGACGCATCCACGAGACCCGCGCCTTGGGAGTCGAGGCCCTGCGGCTGCCCTCCACCAGCCCCGCCAATGCCCGCCTGAGCCTGACCGAAAAGCTGGAGCCTTGGCGCGCGGCGTTCGCCCGCGCGGGCCTCCCCCGAGACCGATCCGCCACAAGCTGACTGGCTGGAACGGGGTTGAATCCAGGGTTGTTATTGTATAACGTTCACGTCTTGACGTTACGCTATAACAACTCACCTCCATCGGCGGACCCACTGATCCTGGCTGCAGTCTGCCGTGCAACAAGGAGATCGACATGTCCCGCGCCCCATACGCCCGCCCCGTCCTTGCCGGACTCACCGCCCTGACCCTCGCCGCCCCCGGGGCCGCCGCCGCGCAATGGAGCGCCCAGTCCGGAGACCGCTCCTGGGGGCTGGACGTCTCGCTGATCCTGGAAGGCATCTACTACAACGAAATGACCCGAGGGAACCAAGACCCGGCGGGCTTCGACGACGGCCACGATCATGGCCATAGCCATGGCCACGATCATGGTCATGACCACGGCTTCGACGACGGCTTTAACCTCGGCCACAGCGAATTGGTCTTCGAGGCCAACCTGGGCGACCTCTTCGACGGCGTACTGATGGTCGGCTTCGACGAGGATCATGTAGAGGTCGAAGAGGCCTATCTGACCACCCGTGCCCTGCCTGGCGGCTTCCAGATCAAGGCCGGTAAGTTCCTGTCCGACATCGGGTACATCAACAGCCGCCACGGCCACGACTGGGACTTCGTCGATCGCCCGCTGGTCAACGAATACCTGTTTGGCGACCACGGCCTGCAAGACACCGGCGTGCAGGCCACCTGGGTCGCACCAACGGAAATGTATACCCAGTTGGGTGTCGAGCTGCTTCAGGGCGACCAGGACGAAGGTATAGCTGCTTTTGATAGCGACCTCCCGGTCTCGGAGAAGAGCGGACCGCGCGTGGCCACCGCTTTTGCCAAGTTCGGCCCTGATCTTGGAGCCGATCACGCCGTGCAATTCGGGGTTTCAGGGGGCTATGTGGCCCAGACCGGTATTGCCGAGGATCACGGCAATCACGCCCATGGCCTGGAGGGTGATGCCTGGTTCGGTGGACTGGATGCCGTATACAAGTACAGTTCCGGGCGCGCCTACGGCCACGGGGACTGGACGCTGCAGGGCGAATACTTCTACATGCGCCAGAGCCTGGATCAGTATGACGGCCACGAGCACGGCCATGGCCACCACAGCCACATGCACTGGGAACGCACCAGCAGCCTCACCACCAAGCAGGACGGCCTCTACCTGCAAGCCGTTTACGGATTTGCGCCACGCTGGGAAGCCGGCCTGCGGACCGAGGCACTGGGTCTGACCAATGACGCGGTCGAAGGCAGCCACCATCACGGCCACGACTACTTCGAGGTCGAGTCCTTTGGCACCTCGTATCGGCACAGCGCCCAGGTCACCTTCCGCCCGGTGGAGCCGGTGTTCCTGCGCGCCCAGCTATCGCAGAACGACTTCATCGATGACCACGACCGCCGCGACCGCGGGCTGGAGTTCATGCTGCAGCTGAATGTCGCCCTCGGCGCGCACGGCGCACACCGCTTCTGATGTTCGCTCGCGTGGGTCCGCTCGGACCCACGCACCTCCCGATTTTCGGCGGATACGCCGGCTTCAGGACACACCAGACACGCAACCCTTTTCCAAGGAGTCCTGCATGTTTCTTCGCATGATTCGCTCTCACACCACCCGATTGTTCACGGGCATGGCAACGATCGCCCTGGCAGCCCTATTGCTGGTACCCAGCCAGGCGGTGGCCGGCCTCAATATCGTCGCCACCACGTCCAGCCTCGGTGCCATCGCCCGCGAGATCGGCGGCGATGAGGCCGAGGTCCGTGTACTCGCACCGCCGGACCGCGATGCTCACTACCTCGACGCCCGCCCCAGCTTCATGGCGGCCCTGCGCCGTGCCGACATGCTGCTGGAGCTGGGCGCTGGCCTCGAGGAGGGCTGGCTTCCGGCCGCGCAGCGCGGCGCCAGCAACCGCGCCATCAACTCTGGACAACCGGGCCACTTCCGCGGGGCGGACATGGTCGAACTGCGCCGCTCGATCACCATGGACGGTCCGAACATGGGGCATGTACATGCCGAGGGCAACCCGCATTTCAACGCCGACCCGCGGCGCATGGCCGAACTCGCCCTCGCGCTGGGCCAGCGCATGGGCGAACTGCGTCCGGACCATGCCGACCGCTTCATGGAGCGAGCGGAACGCACCGCCGACCGCCTGCGTACGCACGCCGAGACGCTGGCCGAGCAGGTCATGCCGGACCAGCGCATCGTGGTCTACCACGAGGACCTCGACTATCTGGAAGAGTGGCTGCCGGTCGAAATCGTCGGTTATCTGGAGCCGGCCCCGGGCATCCCGCCCACCGCGCGCCACCTGCGCAGCCTGGTCAGTGATCTCGAAGGTACCGAGGGCACCATCCTGTACGCCGAATTCCAGCCGCCGCGCGGCGCCGAGTTCCTCGAACGCAACCTGGGCTGGTCGAGCCATGCGGTCCCTCTGGATCCGCCGGCCGACTCCAGCCTGGATGGGTACCTCGACCTGATGACCACCTGGGCGCAAACGCTGCCCCAGCGCTAACCCAGGGCGAAACATCTTCCTCACGATCGGGCCCGGAAAATGCTTTCCGGGCCCGATATCATTCAGGCTCCTCCAACGATTTCGAGTCCGCATGCCCCCTCAAACCGCCCTGCACGCACAGGCCGCACACCTCGGCTTTGATCATCCGGTGCTGGGCCCGCTGTCCCTCGAGGTACCCACCGGGGCCCGATGGGGCTTGACCGGCCCGAACGGCATCGGCAAGTCGCTGCTGCTAAAGGCCGTGACCGGCCAGGCTCGGGTCCACGCAGGCACCCTGCAGCTTGGCCCCGCGACGCGTGTCAGCCTGCTGGCGCAGGACCACCCCCGGCGGGACCCCTGGCCCTTGTGCGGTCACGACTGGTTCCGGGCGATGGGCGCCACCCCGCCCGATCAACCCCGGGTGCAGGCCTTGCTGGATCGCCGGCTCGATCGCCTGAGTGGCGGCCAGTGGCAGTTGCTGCGTCTGGCTGCGGCCCTGCACAGCAGCACCGACCGGCCACCGGGGGAACGCCTGATCCTTCTGGACGAGCCCGCCAACCACCTCGACGCCGAGGTACGCGGCGATGCGGTCGACCTGATTGCCTCCCTCCCGGCCGAAACGACACTGGTGATGACCAGCCACGACGACGAGTTCCTGCAGGCCGTCGGGGTCGAGAACCATCCACTGACGGACTACCTCGATGCTCGGTGACCTGCTGTTCGAACCGTTTGTCTCCGGGCTGCTGATCACGGGCGTGCTGGCCCTGGCCGGGGCCGGCCTGTTCCTGCGCGGGTCGGTCTGGCAGGCCCTGGCGCTTGGGCAATGGGCCGCGGCCGGCGGGGTCCTGGCATCCGTATTGCACTGGCCGGTACTGCCCGTGGCGCTGGCGCTTGGCGCAGGGGTGATGGCCCTGCTACAGCGTAGCCCCGACCGCGAGCGCCTGCCGCTGGCCGTTTTTCTGGCCGGACTGGCGGCGGTGACATTGCTGGCCGCCAATTTCGCGCAGGCCAGCCTCGCCGCGGCCGCCTGGGCCGAGGGCCAGCTGTACTTCGCCGGACCGCGCGAACTATGGGCAGTGGTCGTGCTCGGGTTGGCCAGCCTCGTGCTCGCGCCCGGGCTGTACCACGTCTGGCGACACGCACAGCTCGCCCCGGACGTCCCCGCCATACGCAGCCCGCGCGCTTGGCTGCGCCTCACGGAGATCGCCTGGCTGTTGGCCGCGGTGGTGCTGGGCAGCATGGTACTGGGGCTGCCCGCCGCCCTCGCCACGCTGCTCCTGCCCGCCTGGGGCGCCGCCTATCTCGCACGCAATCTGCGCGGATTGTTCCTGTGGGCCCAGGCCCTGGCCCTCGCGGGCTTCCTGATCGCCTGGAGCGTCAGCCTGCCGCTGGATCAGCCGTTTGCGCCGGTACTCGTCCTGGTCAATGTCGGCCTCGCCCTGGCGGCCCGACTGCTCGCAATGTCACGTCCCTGAAACGATCAAGAAGTCACCGCGGAGCAGAATCATGCCCCCGAAGCCAACCTCCCATGGCGTACCCCCATCCGGCGGGCCGAAGCGCCAGGGCACCCACTCGCCGATCTTCCGGGCGATCGAGAAGCTGCAGGGCGACCGACCCTGGGGAAGTGTGCTCGATGCCGGCACCGGACGCGCATCCATCGAGTGGATCTGTGCGCTGGAGACCGAGCGCTGGACCGCCGTCACGGCCTCGCAGGAGATGGCGAACACGGTGAAGAAGGCGGCAGGAAAAGACCGACGACGCGAAGATCGCATCCTCGTCGGCAACTGGATGTCGGACCAGCTGCTGTTCGGCGAGCGCTTCGACACCGTCCTGCTCGACTACTTCATCGGAGCAATCGAGGGCTTCTCGCCCTACTGGCAGGACCGCGCGCTGCATCGACTGCGGCCTCATGTGGGCGAGCGGCTGTATCTCGTCGGCGTGGAACCCTATGTACTGACCGAACCCAAGACCGAGTCTGACCGCATCGTGCGCGAAATCGGTCGCCTGCGGGATGCCTGCCTGCTGCTCGCGGGGAACCGCCCCTATCGCGAATACCCTTCGTCCTGGGTCATGCGCCATCTCGGAATCGCCGGCTTCCGGGTTCTGGATGTCCGCTATTTCCCGATTCACTACCGCGAGCGCTTCGTCAACGGCCAACTCGACCTGTCCCTGCGCCAACTGTCGCATTTCAATGACGATGGCCTGGCAAAGGCCATGCACCAGAAGATCGAGGCGCTGCGGGAAACCGCCCTGCCGCTGGCCCGAAGCAAGGAGGGCCTACGGCACGGGGCGGATTACCTGATCACGGCCGAGCCGATGGCCGACCGGCATCGCAGCCTGCCCGACGCGGCAGGCACCTCTCAGTCAGTGCCGTCCGGGCCGTAGCACGGGCTACGCCATCGCCACCCCTGGGCCCGAGCAGGCCTCAGTCCGCTTGACAATGCACCGCAAGTGCGTATGATTCTCATTTAGATGCGCAGCCCGGACAGCTGTGTGTCGCCAGGACGAAAGGTGACTTGCTGCCTTTGGTCTCTCCAACCTCCGTAAGCATTGCCGCCGGATTGCGTATCCGGCGGCTTTTTTACGTGTCCACGCGCTTGCCGAAGAGCGACCTGGCAGATGCCTGACCAACCCCACCGCCTTGTGGCGGTCCACGCTCCAACTGGCTGCTTCAGCGTTCCGCTGACGGCAGACGCACGACCCGCGCCACGGCGTCGTGTGCATGCAGGCTCTCGCGGTGGCGAACCTGGATGCGATAGCCGCGGGCGGAGTACTCCGGGCGCAGGGCGCTGTCCAGGCGCCGTACGGCGTCTTCGCAGAACATCAGGTTGCGGCCGTTGGCGAGCGCGAAGGCCTTCTCGTCGACGCGCTTTACCGCCGTTTGCAGGGCGGTGCCCAGCGCCTGTTCCACGCGATCAATCAGATCGGGCAGGGGCAGCGTCGATACCAGCGGGTCCAGACCGACCGTGACGGTTGCCTCGCTTCGCTGGCTATGGGGCGTCGCGACAATCCCTTCGGCCCGGCCCAGCCACTCGCGCACGGTTGCCGCATCCACGGCCGAGCGCGTGAAGTCGCGGTCGAACTGTTCCTGAATCGCCTGCCGCGCCAGGGCGGCGGAGCAGGGACAGGTGGAGGAATAGCCCACCTGAACCTCCAGCTCCAGGGACACCGCCCCGGACTCGCTGCGTGCAGCGATCCGGAACGGGTAGCGCTTCCAGCCCGCAGCCGCACTGACCAGGGCCGGCCTTTCCAGCGGCAACTCCCCGGCCAGACGAACCTCGGCCACGCTGGACAGGCCATCGTGCGAAGCCAGAAACGCTTCGAGCACGCCCCACAGCCGCGCAAGGTCCAGCTCACGAGACTCCAGCTGTCGCAGGGCCCCGTAGAGCCGTGACATATGGATACCGCGCGCGCCCGCGTCGTCGAGGCTCACCCCCGCGCTTGCCCGGGCGATCACTGGCTGGCCGGTCAGATACAGCGGAAGGGTGATGTCTTCCATACCCACCCAGTCGAGCGCGGAGGCGTGCGTAGCAGCCGACGCGGCAATATCCGGTAGCGGATCGGTCGCGGAGGTTTCCGTATCCGGCGAGGCCGGAGACACACAGGTAGAGGACATAAGACACCTTTTTGCAGGCGGGTCGACCCCATCACAGGACGGTGGCCGATCCGTGTTGTCGGGGCGCAATCGAAACGTTATGGTATAACATCCTGATCGCAACCGACGGAACCCCATGACCCGCGACGAACTGCTGGCCATGCCTGCCGCGGCCTACATGAACGAGGCTCAGCTCGCGTACTTCCGCGAGCGCCTGCTCGAAATGCGCGACGAGATCCTGGCCGACATGGAGGGCGCCCGGGACGGATTGCGCGACAACGAACGCACCCCGGACGAGCTCGACCGGGCAGCAATGGAGGAGTCGCGCCTCCTGTCGATGCGGGTGCAGGAGCGTGAAGGTCGCCTGCTGCGAAAGATCGATGCGGCCCTGCATCGCATCGAAACCGGCGATTACGGCTACTGCGAGGTGAGCGGCGAACCGATCGGTCTGCCCCGCCTGCTGGCCCGCCCGACGGCGACCCTCTGCATCGAGGTCAAGGAACGCCAGGAAAAGGCCGAACACGTGTTCGTGCGCTGAGCCTGCCCAACCCTTCCATCCGGGCACATTCCGACGCCCGGGCATCCCGATTCCCTGGAGGTACCATGAAACGCCTGCCCGTCACCGTCCTCTCCGGCTTTCTCGGCGCCGGCAAGACCACACTGCTGAACAACATCCTGCACAACCAGTCGGGGCTGCGCGTCGCGGTCATCGTCAACGACATGAGCGAGGTCAACATCGACAGCGCCCTGGTGCGCGGCGGCCAGGATGCCGTCACACGTACCGATGCCCGCATGGTCGAGATGACCAACGGCTGCATCTGCTGCACGCTGCGGGACGACCTGCTGGTGGAGGTGCGCCGCCTCGCCGAATCCGGGCAGTACGACTACCTGGTCATCGAATCCACCGGCATTTCCGAGCCCATGCCGGTCGCGGCCACCTTCGCCTTCCGCGACGAAGACGGCCAGTCCCTGGACGATGTCGCCCGCCTCGACACGATGGTCACGGTGGTGGATGCAGGTGCCCTGCTGCAGGACTACGCGTCCAGCGATTTTCTGGGCGACCGCGGCGAATCCCTGGGGGAGGAAGACGACCGTACCGTCGTTGACCTGCTGGTGGATCAGATCGAGTTCGCGGACGTCATTGTCCTGAACAAGGTGGATCGCCCGTCGCCGGAACAACTGGATACCGTCCGCAGCGTCGTGCGCGCCCTTAACCGGGACGCCAGAATCATCGAAACCACACACGGCCAGGTCGCGCCGGAGTCCCTGCTGGGCACCGGACGCTTCGACTTCGACCGCGCGTCCCAGGCCGCCGGCTGGGCCCAGGAGATGATGGGTGGCCACACCCCGGAGACCGAGGAATACGGCATCTCCAGCATCGTATACCGCGTCAATCGGCCATTTCATCCGGAACGCTTTTTTGCCCTGCTGCACGAGGAATGGCCTGGCATCATCCGCAGCAAGGGCTGGTTCTGGCTGGCCTCGCGCCCCGACTGGGCCGGCACATTGTCTCAGGCCGGCGGGGCGCTGACCCACCACGCTGCCGGGTTCTGGTGGGCTGCCGTATCCCCGGAGCAGCGCCCCACCCACGAAGACTGGTGGGAGACGGCGATCGCGCCGGTCTGGGATGACCGATTCGGGGACCGACGCCAGGAGATTGTACTGATCGGCATCCACATGGACGCGGATGCGATGCGCAAACGTCTCGACGCCTGCCTGCTCACCGACGACGAGATGCTGGAAGGCCCGGAACGCTGGCTGAGCTACGCGGATCCCTTCCCGGTCTGGCGCCTGGGGTCCGAGACCGCCGAACCCGAGGTGGATGCCCCGGAAACCCGAGAGTCCCGCCCGGACGTAACCGCATGAACACTGCGCGAACGTCGCACCCGGTCGAGCGCGCGCCGTCAAGGCACCGCTTCGTCGACCGCGCCGCCGAGCTCAAGGGCATTCACCGCCACGATGTGAACGCGCTGATCTGGCGCCGAAGCCTGGATCCGCAACTCCGGGACCAGGCCCGGGCGCTGCTCTCCCGCGGCCCCGGGATGATTCTGGACATCCACTGCCGACCGGACCAGGTGCGCGAACGGTTACACGGCGCCATCGACCAGGCACCGTTCAGGATTCATCGTCTGGCATACGATCTGGAGCGCCTGGCGCACAACTTTGCCGTCGTGGCGCATGCGATCAGTGTCCGCCTCCAGCTCGAAGTGCTGGCCCATCAGCCGTGCCCGCTGTTTCACGTGGACAACAACGTGCTGCGGATGGTCTGCAGCTACACCGGCCCCGGAACCGAATATGCAGACGACCGTTTCCTGAACCGCGACCGGCTGCGTTGCGGCGACAACGAGGGCGTTCTTGCAGGCCATCCGCCATTGGCGCTTGAGACCGGATCCGTGATCCTCATGAAAGGGGAACGCTCACCCACGTGCGGGGGGCTTGGAGCCGTCCATCGCTCGCCGCCGGTCGCGGGAGATCAACAGCGCCTCCTCGTACGACTCGACCAGCCCTGACCCGCAAGCCAGTCGGACCCGGGACGGATCTGCTGCGCGTCTGGCAGAGCCAGTCCGCCAGGCTCCCCCGAGGAGACACTGGCGGTCCTCGGGCCCGGGCAGGGCCGGAAAAAACGGACCGGTCCACAGAATCCACCGATCTTCATGATCGCTCGCATTCAATGCTTGACTCGCGCCTCTCCCTCGACGACCATCAACGCGAATGGTTCTCATTTAATAGGAGGCATAATGTTCACGCTCGACGCATGGCTGGAAAACCCCGACCCCTCGCTCCGGATCATCGACGAGCAGTCGCGCCGAATCGTTGCCGAATGGCGCGGCCAGGAACTCCGCGATCTGCTGGATACGGGGATCATCGCCCCCGCCGATTGCTGCGGACCGCAGGCCCGCGACCAGGCCCACGAAACGATCCGCGACCTCATCCTGGAGGCCTGCCTCGAAGGTATCACCGTCCAGCGCAGACCACCGGAGCCACGGCCGGACATGCCCGCATCCATGACACGACCCGCGGACGGCGACGACCATCCCACCCGCAATCCCCATCCGAAAGGGGCGTCTTGCGAGCCCGCCGCCGCTCGCAGCCGCTCTCGGCAAATGACCTGTGCCCAGGGCCCCGGAGCGGCGCAGCCGACGAAAAAAACCCGTGACATTGCCAAGGGGCAGGTTCTCCACGTAGCGTTCCGGAAATGTCCATCCCTGCATTGACTTCGTGAACCGCGCCGAGCGGATCTTCCATCTGCACCGCCTGCTCCAGGCGCGCCAGCCGCCGTCGCTGGCGCACCTGATGGAGGCGCTCGAGGTCTCGCGCGCGACCATCAAGCGCGACCTCGAGTACATGCGCGACTTCATGCAGGCACCGATCGAGTACGACGCGGAGGCCAACGGCTACCGCTACGCACAGGATGTCCCGGCCTTCGAGCTGCCGGGGCTGTGGTTCAACGAATCCGAATTGCTCGCGCTCCTGACCATGGAGCAGCTCCTGGAGGACGTGCAGCCGGGTCTGCTGGCGCCCACACTGGGGCCATTGAAGGAGCGTATCCGGGAGCTGCTCGCCAGCGGCGGGCACCAGCCGGACGCCGTGCGCCGCCGTATCCGCATCCAGCCCCTGGCCCAGCGCGGCAACCGCAGCGACGGCTTTCAGGCCGTAGCCGCCGCGACCCTGGACGAACAGCCGATCGCGATCGAGTACCACGGCCGTGCCCGCGACTCCGCCACCCAACGCGTCGTGCATCCCCAGCGACTGCTGTACTACCGCGACAACTGGTACCTGATCGCCTGGTGCGAAAAGGCCCGGGCCCTGCGCACCTTCGCGCTGGAACGCATCCGGTCCACCCGGGCGACCGATGGCCCCTACCACGACATCGACGAAGCGACCCTGGATGCCCACACCGGCGCGGCCTTCGGCATCTTCACCGGCCCCGCACAGGAATGGGCGGTGCTGCGCTTCACCCCGGAACACGCCCGCTGGGTCGCGGACGAGACCTGGCACCCGGACCAGACCGGCCACTTCGAGGGCGACCACTACCACCTGCGGGTGCCCTTCGGGGATCCCACCGAGCTGATCCAGGAGATCCTGCGCCACGGTCCCGGGGTCGAGGTCCTGGCCCCCGAAAGCCTGCGCACCCGTGTCGCCACCACGCTGCGCGAGGCCGCTGCGCAATACGCGGCTTCATCCTGATGCTGCGCCGCTGGCTGGCCCGCCGCAAGGCCGCCACCGTCTCCGGCCGGCTGGAAGCGATCTGGATCGCCGACCGGGCCGGCGCACCCATGCACGATTGCGCCGCCGTGGAGGTTACCGAAGCGGGCCTGACCGGTGACCGCTACGCCACCGGGCAGGGCCACTGGCACACGGTGGAGTCCTGCCCCGTCACCCTGATCTGCAGCGCCGAGCTGGACCGCGCCACACGGCGGGCGCGGCGCCTGCGCCAGCCCGCGACCCCGACGCCCGGCGACCACCGCCGCAACCTCGTGGTCAGCGGCCTCCGGCGCAGCCCGCGCGCGGGAACCTTGCGCATCGGTGTTGTGCGTTTTGCCATCACACGGCCGCGCCCGCCCTGCGGCTGGCTCAACCAGGTGGTCGGCTACAACCTCGCCGGCGCCCTGCGCCAGGACAGCGGCATCTGCCTGCGGCCACTGGAGCCGGGCACCATCCGGCGGGGCGACCCCGTGCACTGGGAGGCCGCCCCGGGGCCCGCAAGACACGATTAGCCGGGGTGGCTCATTCTGTGAGCCACCCCCGGTGCTACAAAGGTCGCAACCCCCCAGATGGAGCGCGACCATGCAATCGAACACCCCCAACCGCCAGGCTCGCCGCACCCCCGTACTGCGCGGCTACTACGCCCAGCGCGGCCGCTACAACGCCACCGCCACCACCGAGGAACTGCTGCAGACCATCCCGCTGGCCGGCTACCGCCACCACGACGCCCCGAAGCTGTGGAATGCGTTGAAGCGCGGCCAGGCCCTGACCCTGCGCCGCGAGCGGCTGAACCCGCACGATGACAAGGCCGTTGCCATCGACTGGATCGACCACCAGCTCGGCTACCTGCCGCGCGAACAGAACCAGCTCGCCGCCGACCTCCTCGACCGCGACGAGCCCCTGGTCGCCCGCATCATCGCCAAGCGTGATCAGGCCGACCCCCACAACCGGCTCGAACTGGGCCTCTACCGCGCACGGCCGAGGACCGCGCCGGCCCACTAGGGAGACGCGGATCCTCCCCCGGGCGGGGCAAATCAAGCGACCCAGATGGTCTTGGCGTTCTGGAACTCGCGGATGCCGAGTTCGGAGAGTTCGCGGCCGTAGCCGGAGTCCTTCACGCCGCCGAACGGCAGGCGCGGGTCGCTCTTGACGATGCCGTTGACGAAGGCGCAACCGCATTCCAGCCGTCGGGCCAGCGCCTCGCCGCGGGTCGGGTCGGCGGTCCAGACGCTCCCGCCCAGGCCGAAGCGCGAGCGGTTGGCGAGCTCGATGGCATGGTCCGCGCCGCGCGCCCGGGTGACCGCTGCGACCGGGCCGAAGGTCTCCTCGTCGAAGGCCGGCATGCCGGGCTCCACCCCATCCAGCAGCGTGGGTGGGTAGAAATACCCGGCGCCCTCTCTCGGCTCGCCGCCCGCCACCAGGCGAGCGCCGGCCGCCACGCTGCGGGTCACCTGGTCGTGCAACTCGCTGCGCAGGTCATCGCGCGCCAGCGGGCCGATGTTCGTGCCTTCGTCCATCGGGTCGCCGATGACCAGGGCCTCGATGGCGGCCCGGAAGCGCTCGACGAAGGCCTCCGCGATGGCCTCCTCCACGATGAAGCGCTTGGCCGCGATGCAGGTCTCGCCGTTGTTCTGGAAGCGCCCGCGCACCGCCTGCTCGACTGTATGGTCAAGGTCCGCGTCGGCCAGCACCACAAAGGCATCCGACCCGCCCAGCTCCAGCACCGAGGATTTCAGCGCCTTGCCTGCAGCCGCCCCAACCGCGCGGCCGGCCCCCTCGGATCCGGTCAGGCTGACGCCCTGCACGCGGGTGTCGGTGATGATGCCTTCCACCGCGTCGGAGCCCACCGGCAGATTGCGGAACACGCCCTCGGGGAACCCGGCCGCCAGGAACACCCGCTCCAGGTGTTCGGCGCAGCCAGGAACGTTAGAGGCATGTTTGAGCAGTACGGTGTTGCCGGCCAGCGTGGCCGGGATCGCCTGGCGAAAGGCCTGCCAGTAGGGAAAATTCCAGGGCATCACCAGCAGCACGGTCCCCAGCGGCTGCCAGGCAATGAACGAGCGGCTCGCGTCCGAGGCGATCATGGTGTCCTGCAGGTAATCCGGGCCGTGTTCAGCGTAGTACTCGCAGGCGGCGGCACACTTGTCGACCTCGGCCCGCGCCTCGGCCAGGCGCTTGCCCATCTCCTGTGTGGCAGTGGTCGCCAGGGTCTCGCGTTCCTCGCGCAGCACGCCGGCCAGATCGCGCAGGCGCGCGGCGCGCTCCGTCACGGGGCGCGCCGCCCAGTCCGGCGCCGCGCTCGCGGCACGAGACAATGCGGCCTCCAGCGCTTCCTCGTTCATGCGCGGGTAGCGCGCGAGGGTCTCGCCGGTGGCAGGATTGATCGCAGTCAGTTCGGGCATATCGGTGCCTCGGCGTCAGGGCCCGAAATACGGGCTTGTTTGAACAATGCAGGTCACCCGAGTATAAGACGTCCCGCATTCGCTTTCGGAAGGACCTTGCCACCATGTCGATCGATTCGATTCGCAATGTCTGCCTGCTGGGCGGCACGGGCTTCGTCGGCCACCACATCATTCGCCGACTGATTGATCGCGGCCTGAAGGTCCGCGTGCTGTCCCGCCGTCCGCATCGCCACCGCGATCTCCTGGTCAACCCCGAGGTGGATCTGGTCGAAGGCAGCGCCCATGACCCCGCCACCCTGGAGCGCGTGTTCGCGGGGCAGGACGCGGTGATCAACCTGGTCGGCATCCTCAACGAGCGCGGGCACAGCGGCGCCGGTTTCCGCACCGCCCATACCGAGCTGACCGAGAAGGCCCTGGCGGCCGCCGAGGCCCAGGGCGTGCGCCGCTTCCTGCAGATGAGCGCGCTCAAGGCGGACATGGACGACGCCCCCAGCCACTACCTGCGCAGCAAAGGCGCGGCGGAACAGGCGGTATTCGCCAGCGAATCCCTGGCGGTCACGGTTTTTCGCCCGTCGGTGATCTTCGGCCCCGAGGATTCCTTCCTGAACCGCTTCGCGACTTTGCTGAAGTTCTCGCCGATGATGCCCCTGGCCCGCGCCCGGGCGCGTTTCGCCCCGGTGTATGTCGGCGATGTGGCCGAGCACTTCGTCGAGGCCCTCGACGACCCGGATACCTTCGGGCAGGGCTTTGAACTGTGCGGCCCGAAGACCTATACCCTGGCCGAGCTGGTGCGCTACGTCGGACGCGTCTCCGGTCACCGGCGCCCGGTGATCGGCCTGCCCGACTGGGCCGGCAAGCTGCAGGCCAGCGTGCTCGAATTCGTGCCCGGCAAACCGTTGTCGCGCGACAACTTCGCCTCGCTGACCATCGACTCGGTCTGCGACGGCGAGCAGCAACTGCCCTGCCCGACCCGGCTCGAATCCATTGCCCCCAGCTATCTGGGTGGCGGCGGCGCCGGGCGTGAGGCCCGCATGCAGCAACTGCGTACTCTCAACCGCGGATCGGGCCGCGGCTGACCCGGATCGCGAACCCGGGGCCGCCATGCAGACCTATCTCGTCGGCGGTGCGGTTCGCGACCGCCTGCTGGGACGCCCGTTCACGGAACGCGACTACGTCGTCGTCGGTGCCACGCCGGAGGCGATGGAGGCCGCGGGCTTTCGCGCGGTCGGACGCGACTTCCCGGTCTTCCTGCACCCCGAGACCCACGAGGAATACGCGCTGGCGCGCACCGAGCGCAAGACCGCGCGCGGCTACCACGGCTTCCAGTTCAATGCCTCGCCCGAGGTGACCCTGGAGGACGACCTCGAACGCCGCGATCTCACCATCAACGCGATGGCCGAGGACACCGACGGCCGCCTGATCGACCCCTATGGCGGACGGGAAGATCTGGAAGCCCGATGGCTGCGCCACGTTTCCCCGGCCTTTGCCGAAGATCCGGTACGTCTGCTGCGGGTGGCCCGGTTCGCCGCCCAGCTCGCGCCCTGGGGCTTCCAGGTGGCCCCCGACACGCTGACCCTGATGCGCGAGCTCGTCACCTCCGGCGAGGTCGACGCTTTGGTCCCCGAGCGCGTCTGGGCAGAATGCGAGAAGGCCCTGAAGAGCCCCGCACCGCGGCGCTTCCTCGAGGTACTGCGCGAGGCCGGGGCACTCGCCATCCTGTTCCCGGAGATCGAGCGGCTGTTCGGCGTACCCCAGCCCGAGCGCTACCATCCGGAGATCGACACCGGCGTGCATACGCTGATGGTCCTGGACCAGGCGACCCGCCTGTCCGACGCCCCGGAGGTGCGCTTCGCCGCACTGGTGCACGACCTCGGGAAGGGCACGACCGACCCCGACATCCTGCCCAGTCACCACGGGCACGAGGAACGCGGGGTGGACCTGATCCGCGCCCTGGCCGAACGCCTGCGCATCCCCAATCGCTACCGCGACCTCGCGGTGCGCGTGGCGCGCTACCACGGCCTGGTGCACCGCGTGTTCGAACTGCGCCCGAAGACCGTAATGAAGCTGGTGGACGGACTGGACGCCCTGCGCCGCCCGGAGAACGTCGAGCCCTTCCTGCTCGCGGTGGAGGCGGATTTCCGCGGGCGCACCGGCTGGGAGGACAAGCCCTACCCGCAGGCCGATGCCGTACGCCGCGCGGTGGCCGCCGCGCAGGCCGTGCAACCGCAGGCCCTGATGGCCGAGGGCTACAAGGGCAAGGCCCTGGGCGAGGCATTGCAGCGCGAACGCATCCGCGCGATTGCGGAGGTCCTCGACGAGCACCCTGACGCGTAGGAGGCCAGCCCTCTGGCCGATGGGGCATCACCAGAACCCCATCGCGCAGGGGGCTGCGCTCCTACGGGCAATAGCGGCACCCCCCCGCAGGAGGCCAGCCCTCTGGCCGATGGGGTCTGGTCAACACCCCATCGGCCAGAGGGCTGGCCTCCTACTTGCCTGTTTCGGCGCGTGAACGTACTCTTTCGCGGCTGTTTAGCGTACAGAGGAAACCGCGATGGATTTCGCCAAGGCCCGGATCAACATGGTCGAGCAGCAGGTTCGCCCCTGGGACGTGCTCGATACGCGCGTGCTGGACGTGATGGAAACCCTGCCGCGTGAACGCTTCATGCCCGAGCCCTACCAGGCCCTGGCCTATGCCGATTCCGAGATCCCGCTGGGGCACGGCGAAAACACCCTGCCGCCGGTGGTGGTCGGTCGGCTGCTGCAGGCCGTATCGCCGCAGCCCACCGAGACGGTACTGGAGATCGGCACCGGTTCCGGTTACGTGACCGCCTGCCTGGCCCACCTCGCGGCCCGGGTCGACAGCATCGAGCGGATCGACGATCTGCGTCTCGCGGCGCGTAACCGCCTGACGGATCTGGGTCTCGATAACGCCCACCTGCGCACCGCCACGGTGACCCGTGACTGGACCCCGCCGCGCCCGCGTTACGACGCGATCATCCTCACTGGCGGCATGACCGAATACGACGACTTCCTCGAGCCCTACCTGACGCTCGGCGGCCGGCTATTCGTGGTCACTGGCGATGGCCCGATCATGGAGGCCCAGCTGATCACCCGGACCACCGAAGACGACTGCCGCCACGAGGGCCTGTTCGAGACCCGCGTGAAGCCGCTGGTTGGCTTCGAGCCGAAGCCCGCGTTCGAATTCTGAGCCGGTCGCCTGCGCCCCGGCACGGGGCGCGCGCCGGAGGCCCCATTCCGGAACATGCTCTGATAGGATAGGCGTTTCCTAATATCCTCCGGAGTCGCGTCCATGAACCGTCTGCCGTCGCTTCTCGCCGCCGCCGGGCTGGCCCTGGTGATCTCGGCCCCCGCCACCGCCTCCAGCCTGATGGAGGTCTACGAGCGCGCGGCCGCGGAAGACGCCGAACTGCGCACCGCCGAGGCGGAGTACCGCAGCGTGCTGGAGAACCGGCCGCTCGCGCGCTCTGCCCTGCTGCCGCAGATCTCCGGGCAGGCCGAGGCCGGCGCGTTCTACCGCGACGGCCGCAATGAACCGAGCATTGATGGGCGCGAGACCAGCTTCGGCGTCAATCTGGCCCAAAGCCTCTACGACCGCCGCAACTACATCGAGCTGGCGCAGGTGGATCTCGAGATCGCCCGCGCCGAGGCCGAACTGGATGCCGCCCGCCAGGACCTGATCCTGCGCGTGGCCCAGGCCTACTTCGACGTGCTCATCGCACAGGAAACCCTGGCCTTCCGCGAGGCCGAGGTCGAGGCGATCGAGCGCCAGCTGGAACAGACCCAGCGCCGCTTCGATGTCGGCCTGGTCGCCCGTACCGACGTCACCGAAGCCCAGGCCCAGCGCGACATCGCCGAGGCCGAGCGCATCGCCGCCGCGAACCAGCTGGACCTGACCCGCGAGCAGCTCGCGGTGATCACCAACACCTACTGGGACGAGCTGGACATGCTGCGCGACGAGGCCGAGCTGACCCCGCCGGAACCGGCCGATCCGCAGGCCTGGGTCGATATCGCGCTCGCCAACAACCTGGAACTGGCCGCCCAGCGCCTGAGCACCGAGACCGCCCGCGAACAGATCCAGCGCCAGCGCGCCGAGGGCCTGCCGCGGCTCAACCTGAACGCCTCGGTGCGCGAGAACCGCTACCACGGCCTGGATGTACCAGCTGATGCCAGAGGCGCCTTCTTCGAGGGCACCGACGCCCAGGTCGGCGTGCAACTGGAGATCCCGCTCTACACCGGCGGGCGCGTCAGCGCCCTGACCCGCCAGGCCCGCGAGGACTTCCAGGCCGCGCAGGAAGGCCAGTCGCTGGTGGAGCGCCGCACCACTCAGGACACCCGCAGCGCCTACCTGTCGGTGATCTCCAACAACTCGCGGGTGCGCGCGCTGGAGCAGGCGCTGGTTTCGACCCAGTCCGCGTTCGAGGCGGCCGAGGCCGGCTTCGAGGTCGGCACCCGCACCCAGGTGGATGTCCTGCTCGCCCTGCGCGAGGTCTTCCGCGCCGAGCGCGACTACGCCGAGGCCCGCTACGGCTTCCTCGGCGAATCGCTGCGCCTGCAGCGCGCCGCCGGTCGCCTGAGCGTGGCCGACCTCGAGGCCATCGACGACCTGCTGGAGTAATGTCCGCCTCCGCCACGCATAACCCACGGGCCCGCTGCGAGCGGGCGCGCTCGCGCCTGGTCCTGATCGACCTGCAGGAACGCCTGCTGGCCGCGATGCCCGAGGCGGCCCGTGCCGAGGTCGAGCGCAATGCCGCGCGCCTGATCGAGGCGGCGCGCAAGCTCGGCATCCCGATAGAGGTATCGCGCCAGTATCCCAAAGGCCTCGGCGAGGTCACCGCCCCCCTGCAGCAGGCGCTGGACGGCGAGGGCGCGGTCACCGACAAGACGGCCTTCTCCTGCTGCGCCGAAGCCGACCTGCACACCCGCCTGACCCGCGGCGACCAGATCATCCTGACCGGCGCGGAGACCCACATCTGCGTGACCCAGACGGCACTGGAACTGCTGGAGGCGGGCGTGACCGTGTTCGTGGTCGAGGACGGGGTCTGCTCGCGCGACACCGGGCGCAAGCACAACGGGCTGGAGCGCCTGCGCGCCGCCGGCGCCATCATCACCAATCACGAATCGGTGCTGTTCGAGTGGCTGCGCGACGCGGCCGATCCGCAGTTCCGCGAACTGAGCCAGTTGATCCGCTAATCACGAACCGGGAGACACGCACGGATGCGCATTCTGGGAAATATTCTGCTCGGCGCCTGGCTGATCCTGTTCGGCCTGCGCGGTCTGCTGGGGCTGCAGTTCCAGTACGACCACTACGTCATCAGCGGCCTGGCGGTGATCGCCGGTATCCTGTTCATCCTGCGACGCTAACCGAACCCGAGCCATGCGCCTGACCCCCGACGAGTACCGCAATCAGGACCACCGCCGCATCACCCTGCTGGGGATGTCCGGTGTCGGCAAGACGCGCCTGTCCAACATGCTGCGGCGCGAGGACTGGTTCCACTACTCCGGCGACTACCGCATCGGCACGCGCTACCTGAGCGAACCGATCCTGGACAACATCAAGGCCCAGGCGATGGCCGTGCCGTTCCTGCGTGACCTGCTGCGCTCGGACTCGATCCAGATCATCAACAACATCACGGTGGACAACCTGCACCCGGTGGCGAGCTTCCTCGGCAAGCTCGGCAACCCGGAGCTGGGCGGGCTGCCGCTGACCGAGTTCAAGCGCCGCCAGACCCTGCACCACGAAGCCGAGGTGCAGGCCATGCTCGACGTGCCCGACTTCATCAGCAAGTCCCAGACGCTGTTCGGCTATCCGCACTTCGTCAACGATGCCGGCGGCTCGGTCTGCGAGCTGGACAGCCCCGGCGTGCTGGAGACCCTCGCGGAGCACACGCTGATCCTCTACATCAAGGCGACCGACGAGGACGAGCGCCAGCTGATCGAGCGCGCCGAGAGCGATCCCAAGCCGCTGTACTACCGCGAGGCCTTCCTCGACCAGCAGCTGGCCGAATACATGCGCGACGAGGGGCTGGACTACGTCGCCCAGATCGACCCCGACGCGTTTGTGCGCTGGGTCTTCTCGCGGCTGTTCCGTGCCCGCCTGCCACGTTACGAGGCGATCGCCGAGAGTCACGGCTACACCATCAGCACCACGGAACTGGCGCGGGTGCGCAACGCGGCCGACTTCGACGACCTGGTCTGCATGGCCCTGGAGCGGGAGGCGCGTCTGTAATGCCACTTGTCGCCTACTCCGACCTGCCCACCTTTGCCCGCCTGAAAAGCGAGGGCGAGACCGTCCTGCCCAGCGACTTCGCCCAGCAGCAGGAGATCCGCGCCCTGCACATCGGGCTGCTGAACATGATGCCGGACGCGGCCCTCGCGGCCACCGAGCGCCAGTTCTTTCGCCTGATCGGCGAGAGCAACCAGATCGCGCAGTTCTATATCCACCCGTTCACCCTGCCGCAGCTCAAGCGCGGGCCGAAGGGGCGCGACCACGTCAAGCAGTACTACGAATCCTTCGAGGACCTGAAGAAGGAGGGCCTCGACGCGCTGATCATCACCGGCGCCAACGTGACCCAGCCGGATCTGGCCCTGGAACCCTTCTGGGAACCACTGGCCGAGGTGGTCGACTGGGCCTGGGAGAACGTGACCTCCACCCTGTGCTCCTGCCTGGCCACCCACGCCGTGCTGCAGGCGCGCTACGGCGAGCACCGCCGGCATATGGGCGAGAAGCTGTGGGGCGTGTTCCCGCATCGCGTGGTCGACCGCGGGCATCCGCTGGTCACCGGCGTGAACACCCGTTTCGACGTGCCGCACTCGCGCTACAACGATGTCTCGCGCGACCAGTTCGAGCGCCACGGCCTGCGCGTGCTGGTGGAGAGTGACCAGTCCGGGATCCACCTGGGGGCCTCGCCCGACGGCTTTCGCATGGTCTTCTTCCAGGGCCACCCGGAATACGACTCGATCAGCCTGCTCAAGGAATACAAACGCGAGGTGGTGCGCTACATCCAGGGCGAACGCGACGCCTACCCGCCGCTGCCGGAGAACTACCTGATGCCGCAGGCCGCCGCCATCCTCGACGAGCACCGCGAGCACGTGGAGGCCGCCCTGGAACACTGCACCGAGATCCCGGCCCTGCCCGAGGCGCTGCTGCTGGACCGCCTGGACAACACCTGGCACGACACCGCGCTGGCGGTGATCAACAACTGGCTGGGCAACGTCTATCAGCTGACCAACCTCGACCGGCGCAAGCCGTTCCGCGACAGCGTCGACCCGAGCGACCCGCTGGCCGGGCGCCGGTAGCGCGTCGCACCCGCCCCTGTCATTGCGAGGTGCCGCAGGCACCGTGGCAATCTGCCTTCCGGCACCACCGGATCCCGCCGCCCTGCCAGCATCTGGAGGTTGCCACGTCGCCTTCGGCTCCTCGCAATGACGGGACAACGCAACGGAAAGACCTCATGACCGCCAACGACCTGGACAAGCTTCCACGCCCGATTATCGGGCTGTACGAAACCATTGCCGGCGACGAGGACGCGCGCGTCTGCAAGGACATCCCCGAAAACGCCTGCCGCGCCCAGCCGGTCAATTTCTTCGTCCACCTGGTCGCCAACACCCTGAGCAAGATTGGCGACGAGCTCGCCTCGGCCCGACTGGTGCTGGCCTGGCTGCTCGGCGCCCTGGGCGCCCCGGCCGCCTTCGCCGGCTTCCTGGTGCCGATCCGCGAATCCGGCTCGCTGCTGCCTCAACTGTTCGTTGCCGCCTCCATTCGCCGCCGGGCGATCCGCAAGGGCTTCTGGGTGCTGGGCAGTGTCCTGTCCGGCCTGGCCGTCGCCGGCATGGCTGTCGTCGCCCTGACCCTGGAGGGCGCCGCCGCCGGCTGGGCCATCCTCGGGCTCCTGATCGTCTTTGCCCTGTCGCGGGGGATCAACTCGGTGGCTTCCAAGGATGTGCTCGGCAAGACCATCGCCAAGCACCAGCGCGGAACCGTGATGGGCTATGCCGCCTCCCTCGCCGGCTTCTTCACCCTGGGCCTGGGTATCTACCTGACGCTGGCGAACCTCGAAGAGGCCGGCATCGGGGTCTTCGTCGCCCTGCTGGCCGCCTCGGCCGGGGCCTGGTGGGTGGCCGCCGCGACCTTTACCCGGCTGCGCGAGGACCCGGGCTCCACCGAGGGCGGCGGCAACGCGGTGACCGAGGCCATCCGCTCCATGCGCCTGCTGTGGACCGACCGCGCCTTTGGCCACTTCGTGCTGACCCGCGCCCTGCTGATGAGCACCGCGCTGGCCCTGCCCTTCTACGTCCTTCTCGCGGAGGACGCCACCGCCGGCGATCTCGGAACCCTGGGGCTGCTGATCCTGGCCAGCGGCCTGGCCTCGGCGGTCAGCGCCCCGGTCTGGGGGCGCCTGTCTGACCGCTCGGCGCGCTGGGTGCTGATACTGTCTGGCCTTCTGGCCGCCGGGCTTGGCATTGCGGTCGCGCTGGGCGTCTGGTTCGCGCCGGTGGATACCGACCACGCACTGGTCCCCGGCGGCTGGCTCTATGCGGCGTTGTTCTTCCTGCTCGGGGTCAGTCATGCCGGTGTGCGCCTGGGGCGCAAGACGTATCTGGTGGATATGGCCACGCAGGAGACCCGGGCCGCGTTCACCGCGGTCAGCAACACGGTCATTGGTGCCCTGCTGCTGGTCGGCGGGCTGTTCGGGCTGCTGGCGCAGCTGGCGGGCACCGAGGTGGCGATCTTCGTCCTCGCGCTGATGAGTCTGGCCGGCGCCGCCAGCGCCTGGCTCATGGGCGAGGCCTGACACGCGGCCCTCTCTTGCCCTCGCCCCCAGCGAGACAGGCTTTGCGCTCTCGGTTTTACGTGCCTCCGTCCGGCCGCCTGCCTCGTGGTGGCTGGTCCCGGTTCATCCTTCGGTGTTTACGGTGGCTTCGGTCCACGTACTGCCCGGCGCTGACTCGCCAGCGCGCCCCGAGTTACTTCTTTGCTCGTGCAAAGAAGTAACCAAGAAACACGCCCGACTGCCGCGACCCCGGCCCGCTGTGCGGGCCGGGGTTTCCCTCGCTCCGAGGCTTTTCGCGGGCGGCGCTGAACTCGCTACGCTGCGCTTCGCTCAGACATCCAGCGCCTCTGATCCCGCGAAAACCCTCTCCGCTCGGCGCGACGACAACGGGGGGCTCAAGGTCAAGACAACAGCCGTCCCGACGGTCGTGCCAGTGGAAGATGGCTAGGTCTTCGCACATCTTGGGCACGCTCGGCCTTTGGCCGTTGCGTGCCGCGCCCGCGGTGCGGGCGCCGGGGCTTTCGGGCGGCAGGACCGTTGTTGTGTCGTGGGGTCGGAATACCTTCTGTCCTGACCTTCCTCCCCCGTATGGAGCCCCTCGCGGAGGGCGTGATGGGCCGGCCCGTTTTCCATAAATTCGGGGCGCTGGATGTCTGAGCGAAGCCGAAGGCGTAGCGAGTTCAGCGCCGCCGGCCCAGCGCGGCCGGAGCGAGGTTCCCGGGCGAAATCCGGGTGCCCTTCTTTGGGTCCTTTCTTGGGCAAGCAAGAAAGCCAGTTGTTGATCAAAAACGGGCGCGGCGCGCTGGCGAGTCAGCGCTCGGCAGTATGTGGACCGGAGGCACGTAAACACCGGAAGCAAAACCAGGACCAGCCTCAACCCGTCAGACGACCGGCCGGCGGCACCGTAAACCCCAGAGGCCGAACCGGGACCAGCCACCAACAGGCAGGCGGCAGACCGAAGCCACAGTAAACATCACGCAATGAACGTGCGAAGCAACAACAGGACAGGCGGCTGGACGCCGCCACTCGCACGCCAAGGTGATAGTCTTGGCGCCCGCCACAACACTCGCTCGCGACCGGAACTCGAATGGCACTGCTTACCCTGCGCAACATCCACCTGGCCTACGGCATGGCCGCCCTGCTCGACGGCATCAACCTGAGCCTGGAACCCGGCGAGCGCGTCGCCGTCGCCGGGCGCAACGGAGAGGGCAAGTCCACCCTGCTCAAAGTGCTCAACGGCGAGGCACAGGCGGATTCGGGCGAGATCACCCGCCAGGACGGCCTCACCACCGCCTACCTGACCCAGGAGTTGCCCCCGGGCATTGAAGGGACGGTGTTCGATGTCGTGGCCGAGGGCCTGGGCGAGGCCGGGCGCCTGCTGGAGCGCTTCCACCACCTGAGCCAGGCCGCGGCCGGCGGCGACATGGATGCACTGGAGAAGATGGGGCCAGTGCAGTCGCAGCTCGACGCCATCGATGGCTGGAGCCTGCAGAACCGGGTGGAGACCACCATCTCCCGCCTGAGCCTGGACCCCGAGGCGGAGTTCGCCGCGCTGTCCGGCGGACTCAAGCGCCGGGTCTGGCTGGCACGCGAGCTGGTGCAGCGCCCGCAGCTGCTGCTGCTCGACGAACCGACCAACCATCTCGACGTGGCCGCGATCCGCTGGCTGGAAGAGTTCCTGCTCGAGAGCGGCCTGACCGTGGTCTTCATCAGCCATGACCGCCAGTTCATGGAGAGTGTAGCCACCCGCATCCTGGAGCTGGACCGCGGGCAGCTGTATGAACATCCGCCGTCGATCGAGGAATTCCGCGAGCGCCAGGCCGAACGCCTGGAGACCGAGGCCACCCAGCGCGCGGAGTTCGACCGCAAGCTGGCGCAGGAGGAGGCCTGGGTGCGCCAGGGCATCAAGGCACGGCGTACCCGCAACGAGGGGCGCGTGCGGGCACTGCAGGCCCTGCGCAAGAAGCGCGCCGAGCGTCGCGAACGCAGCGGCCAGGTCAAGATGAAGCTGAGCCCGGAACAGCGTTCGGGCCGGCTGGTGATCGAGGCGGAACACGCCGATTTCGGCTACGACAAACCCATCGTCAGGGACGTGAACCTGCTGCTGCAACGCGGCGATGCCCTGGGTATCGTCGGACCCAACGGCGCGGGCAAGACGACCCTGCTGCGCGGCCTGCTCGGACAGATGGAGCCGCTGGCCGGTCACGTGAAGCTGGGCACCCAGCTGGAGATCGCGTACTTCGACCAGGCGCGCGCGCATCTCGACGAGGACACCACGGTGCAGGACGCGGTCGGCGAGGGGCGCGACCGGGTGATGGTCAATGGCGAGAGCCGGCACATTTTGTCCTACCTGGAAGACTTCCTGTTCCCGCCATCACGTTCCCGCCAGCCGGTGTCGGCGCTGTCCGGGGGCGAGCGCAACCGCCTGCTTCTGGCCAAGCTGTTCCTGCGCCCGGCAAATCTGCTGGTGCTCGACGAACCCACCAACGACCTCGATGTGGAGACCCTGGAGCTGCTGGAACAGCTCCTGATCGAGTACACCGGGACGGTGATCGTGGTCAGCCACGACCGCTCGTTCCTGGACAATGTCGCGACCTCGACCCTGGTCCTGCCGGGCGACGGATCGGTGGAAGAGTTCGTGGGTGGCTGGTCCGACCTGCCCGAACGTGTCACGCGGCGGCTGCTGGAGGGCGAAACCGCGGCCGCCGCCCGACCCGGCGCCCCGGAGCCGCGGGCCGAGCCCGCTCCCGAACCATCGCCGCAGACATCGGAAAACGCTACGGCGACCCCGCGCAAGCTGTCCTACAAGGATGCGCGCGAACTGGAGGCCCTCCCGGCCCGGATCGAGGCCCTGGAGACCGAGCAACAGGAACTGACCACGGCGATGACCGATCCCGAGGCCCTGCGCGACGGTGAACGCATGCGCGACCTGCAGGCGCGGCTCGAGACCGTGGAGGCCGAGCTGGCCCACTGCTTCGAGCGCTGGGAGCAGCTGGAATCCGGTTGAGCGTCGGCGCGTCTACACTCGGGTTTCCGGCCACCCCTCAACTCTGCCGGGGGTCTGCCGTAACAGGGGTTGAATAGTCACCTTTCGGGTCCGCGCTCTCCGAGACCGCGGCCGGTTCGCGAAGCGCCCGGGACAGGGCGCGCTGAAGGAGTCATCGCATGCTGGACAAACTCTCCATCCGGGGGCTGCTGATTGCCGGGTTCGGCCTGGTCGTCGCCATCCTGATCATCAACTCCCTGCTGGCACTGCGCGCGATGAGCACGGGCAGTCAGGGGGTCGAGCAACTCACGCAGGCCGACTACCCGGCCGTCGCCCGGGTCAACGATGTCGAGCAGCTGCTGCAGGAGAGCGCGGCGTTTCTCGGCTTCTACCTGATGAGCGAGGAGCAGTCGCATCGCGATGCATGGCAAAACGCGATGCGCGAGCTCGATGCGGCCACGCGGGCCCTGAACGAGAATCCGGTCATCGCGGCCGACGAGGAACTCGCCGCCAGCGCGACCGAGGTACGCCGCCTGGTGGATCAGTTCACCAGCTTCGAGGATCGTCTGATCGAGGTGGCGGAGAACGCGGCGGAGAACATGCCGGCCCTGGGCATCGCCAACGCCCGGGCCAACCCGGCCAGCCGCGAGATGACCCAGCAGACCAACATGATGATCGACGCCGAGATGGCCCTGCCGCGCTTCCAGCGTTCCTGGGACCGTCTCGACACCCTGCATGAGCTGCGCATGTCGGTGGTCCAGGTCACCTCCAATCTGCGCGGGTTCATCGCCTTCCGCGATGACGCCTTCCGCGAGAACGTGCGTCTGTTCTCCACCCGCACCAACGACATCACCGCGCAGCTGATGGACCAGTTCGACGATCTCGACTTCGAACAGCAGATCGCGCTGGAAGACTTCCAGGGGGCCCTGGATACCCAGAACACCGCGCTGGACGACCTGATCGAGATCCACGGCAGCGAACAGGCCCTGCAGGATGCCTACCTGATTCGGACCGAGATCGGCCCGCTGCTGGTCGAGGCCCGCGATCATCTGCAAGGACTCAGCGAGCGCATCACTGCCCGCGCCGAACGCAGCGCCGCCGCCCTGACTGCCGACATGCGCGCCACCCAGACGACCCAGGGCATCCTGGCCCTGATCGGCGTGATCCTCGGGCTGGCCGGCGCGGTGTTCATCATCCTGGTCGTGCGGCGCGCGCTGGCCCACTCCACCGCGGCGCTCGAGGAGATCGCCGACGGCGATGGCGATCTGAGCCGCCGTCTGGACGAGAACGGGCTGATCGAGACCGCGCAACTGGGCCGCGCCTTCAACCGCTTCACCGACAAGATCGCCCAGGCCATCGGCCACGCACGCGGCAGCACCGAGACACTCAACCGCGCCACCGAGAACCTGAACCAGGAGGCCTACGAGGCCCGCGAGGCGGTCTCGCGCCAGCGCGACGAGACCGAGCGTGTCGCCACCGCGATCAACGAGCTGCAAAGCAGCGCCGAGGAGATCGCGCGCAACACCGACGCGACCTCCCAGGCCGGCCAGGAGGCCGGGGATGCAGTGAACAACGGCTCCGAGGTCATGGAGAAGAACATTGAGTCCATGGCCTCGCTGCTCGGCACCGTCGAGCAGGCCGCCGGGACCGTCTCCAAGCTGGGCGAGGACTCCAAGCAGATCGGAACCATCCTCGAGGTGATCCGCGGGGTCGCCGAGCAGACCAACCTGCTGGCCCTGAACGCGGCCATCGAGGCCGCCCGCGCCGGCGAACATGGCCGCGGCTTCGCGGTGGTCGCCGACGAGGTCCGCAAGCTGGCGACCCGCACGCAGGAATCCACCGACGAGATCGAGTCCATGATCTCGCGCCTGCAAACCGCCACCACCAGTGCCGTCAAGGCCATGGAACAGGGTCAGGAAGAGGCCGAGTCGACCATGGAGCATACCGCCGAGGTCAACGGCGCCCTGCAGCAGATCCGGCAGTCGGTCACCACCATCGTGGAGATGACCGAGCAGATCGCGGTCGCTTCGCGCCAGCAGAGCACGGTGGTCGAGGATATCAACCGCAACATCGTGCAGATCTCCGACGAGGCGGATCAGTCGGCCAACACCGCCGACCGGGTCAGCGCCGCCTCCGACGAACTCAAGCAGGTGGAAAAGGAGATCCAGCAGGCCCTGGCGCAGTTCCGGCTCTGACCCGGACTACGGGCTACGGGCCTCCAGCCAGGCCCGGGCGGCGCGGCGCAGCCTGCGGGTGACGCCGCGCCGCCCGGATACCCCGAGCTCGCGGGCCAGACGCGTCCAATCGACGGGCGCGGCCAGGGTCGCCGCCAGCAGGCGGCCTTCCGGATCGGCCGGCGGGGCCGCCTCCAGCTGCCGCAACAGGGCCGGCAACACCCATTCCAGCGGCCGCGCGCGGTACGCAAAGGCCCGAACCTCCGCGAGATCGGTGGCCGGGTCAGCCTCCGACAGCGGCCGGGCCGTTTCCTCCAGGGCCGCACTCACCATGGCGGCGGATGCGGGCAGGAAGCGTGGGTGCCAGACTGGCCAGTCGCGCCAGAAGGCGCGCTGGATTGGCTGCAGACCGGAGGCCGTGCGGGGCCGGAGGGCGCGCAGGACCACACCACTGACCTGACCACTGGCCGCGTCCGGCTGGGTCCCCACGCGCACCAGAACGTAGCCCTCCCGCTGCCAGAGCCGCAGCAATGCGGGCTGCAGCCCGAAACTCGCCCCCAGCAGCGCCACCCGTTCGGCAACGGCCCGATCCGCGACCGCCCGCAGCAGGCGGCCGCCCAGGCCCCGCCCCTGCCAGCGCGGGTGCACCGCGATGCGCTGGATGCGCCAGGTACGCTCCGCCGCCAGCTCGAAGCCCCCCAGAGCGGCCAGCGTGCAGGGCAGGAACTGCCCCTGGGGACGGCGCTCGCCCGCCCACACCGCCTCGGCCAGGGCCCGATCCAGGCCGGGTTCCTCCTGGATCAGTGCGACGCCGAACAGCGCCCCGTCCGTCACGCCCTCCATGCACAGCACGCGCACGCCGGGGTCCTCCAGCCAACGCAGCAGATCGGACGGACGGGTCCGGTAGTGCGCATCCGCCAGCAGGCCCGTCACGGCCTCCAGGGTCTGCGGCAACTCCGCCAGGGCCGCCCCGGTCGTCCAACGCAGACGGACGGCCTGGGTAGCCGGGGTCCGGCTTTCCGCCTCCAGCAGGAACAACCGGTTGAGCCAGTCTTCCAGCGGATCCCCCGGCGCCCAGCGCACCGGCGTCGCCATGGGCTGCACGCGCACCCGGAACCCCGCCGCCTCCAGGGTCGGCAGCGCGCGCAGCCGGAAGCCCTGGCCACTCCCCTCGAAGCCGCCGGTCGTGGTGGACAACACCAGGCGCCGGGCACGGCGGGCGAGGCGCAGCAGGCGCTCCACCGGCAGGTTCGCTGCCTCGTCGATGATCAGGGTATCCACGGGCTCGGGCGCTTCCAGCAGGACATCCGGTGCCCGATAGAGACGCTCCGGCGTGTCGACCCACCGACGGGCGCGCGCCAGCAGGGCACCCACGGCCCGTGGACTCGGTGCCGTCAGCGTGATCGCGGGCCCGCCGTGTCGGAGTGTCCCGCCGAGGAACTCGCCCAGGAGGGTCGACTTGCCGCGACCGCGCGGGGCGATCAGCGCCAGGCATTCGTCGGCGCCAAGATGCGCGAGACGATCCAGCGCCGCGGCCTGATCCGGCGTCCACGCAAAGGCGGGCGCCGGACGTGCCGGCACCTCGGGCCATTCCTCCGCCGATGCGGGCGTCTGCACCCACGCCTCGGCCAGCGCGGCCCGCCAGCGGCGGGTAAACGCGCCTTCACCGGTGACGCCGTCGAGGACCACCAGGGTGCCCCCGCCGCGCAGCAGCCCGGCCGCGGTGACCAGCGCATCCACGGCGAGCGGATCCCCCGCCTCGAACACCAGGGCCTGCACTTCGTGGCCCAGCCAGTGCCCGGCCTGTGCCGGCGCCACGTGCGGCAGGCCGTCGGGCACATGCCGCCCCACCCAGAGCACCGGCCCCCGGGCTGCGGCGGTCCGCAGCCAGGCCGCGGCGGCCTGCCGGGCCGCCGGGTCGGCCGGTAGTCGGTAGAGCGAACGGGCTTCCATCTCAGCATCTCACCGGGGTCGAAGGTTGCATGGAAAAAGCGGGCTTGCGCGGGCGCACACGGCATCTGGTCACACTGGCGCGACGAAAGTCCAGCGCGCTGCCGACGTTTCCATGTGAATCCGTCCTCAAGTTTTCCCACCCGCAGCCGTACAAGTTTTTTACAAAGAGCTGGGAAATATCTTTACAGATCCTGTACAGTGTGAACGAATTCACGGAAAGGTAACGGCGATGACCACCATAGCGCTGCCCGAACGCCTGCGCATCGACACCGCGACCGCCTGCTGGCAAGAGCTGCGCGTGGCGCTGGATGCCGGCGAGGACCTTCAGGTGGACGCGACGACCGTGGCCGATATCGACGCCGCCGGGGTTCAGGTCCTGCTGATGGCACGCCACAGCGCGGCACGCCATGCGCAGGGCTTTTCGATCGACGGAGCAAGCGCCGTCTTAACGCAGGCCTTCCAGGCGCTCGGTGCGGACGCGGCCGCCGCGCGTGCGGGGCAGGAACACGATACCGATTCAGGAGAACACAATGGCTAAGGTTCTGGTGGTGGACGATTCTGCCTCGATGCGCCAGATGGTCGCATTCACCCTCAAGCAGGCCGGACACGAGGTCACCGAGGGGCGCGACGGCAACGACGGCCTGGGCAAGGCCCAGGGGACGAAGGCGGACCTGGTGATCACCGACGTGAACATGCCGGGCATGGACGGGCTGCAACTGACCCGCGAACTGCGCAAGCTGGGCGATTACAAGTTCACCCCGATCCTGGTGCTGACCACCGAGGCCGGCCCGGAGAAGAAACAGGAAGGCAAGGCGGCGGGTGCGACCGGCTGGCTGGTCAAGCCGTTCGACCCGGACCAGCTGATGAACACCGTGAACCGGGTGCTGCGCTAGTCATGTCGATCGACATGGCCCAGTTCGTCGATGCCTTTCTCGAGGAGAGCTTCGAGGGGCTGGAGCGCATGGAGACCGAACTCCTGGCGCTGGACGGCGGCGATCCGGAGACCCTGAATACCATCTTCCGCTGCGCCCATTCGATCAAGGGTGGGGCCGGGACCTTCGGATTCGGCGCGATCTCCGAGTTCACCCACGGCGTCGAGACCCTGCTGGACCGGATGCGCAAGGGTGAACAGGAGGCGTCGCCGGAGACGGTGAACCTGCTGCTGCGCGCGGTGGACATCCTGCGCGCCCAGCTGCATGCCGCCCGCGACGGCGGCGAGGCCGATGCCGCCGAGGTGGCCGAGGTACGCACCCTGATCGAGGCCCATCTGGGCGAACCCGCGCCGGCCGCCCCAACGTCTGAAGGGGCGGGCGAAGCGGCCGGTCCCACCGGCGGCGACAGCCCGCAAGGCTGGCGCATCCGGTTCCGGCCCTTTGCAGACCTGATGCGCACCGGCAACGACCCTTTGCGAATGTTCGAGGTGCTGGAGGAGCTGGGCCGACTGACCGTGCACTGCGAGACCGACCGCCTGCCGGACAGCGCGGAGGCCTTCGACCCGGAAGACTGCTATCTCGCCTGGACCCTGGAACTGGAAGGGGACGCGACCCGCGACCAGATCGAAGAGGTCTTCGAATGGGTTGAGGACGAATGCGACCTGGAGATCGAACCCCTTGCCGTCCCCGAGACGGCCCCGGACACAGTGGCAGAGCAACCGGTTACGCCCCCGGATTCCCCTGCCACGGAGACCCCCGCCGAGCCGCCCGCTGCGCGCGCCGGCAATAAACGCAGCGCGGAATCCAGCTCCATGAGGGTGAACACCGGCAAGATCGATGCGCTGATCGACATGGTCGGCGAGCTGGTCATCACCCAGTCGATGCTGACCGATATCAGCGAACAGCTGGAGGAGGACCCCTCGCAGATTGAGGCGCAGATCGAGCGCTTGCGCACCGGCCTGGCGGAGCTGGAGCGAAATACCCGCGAGCTGCAGGAAAGCGTGATGGGCATCCGCATGGTGCCGATCGCCCAGGTCTTCAACCGTTTCCCGCGCCTGGTACACGACATCTCCGGGCAGCTCGGCAAGCAGATCGAGCTGACCCTGAAGGGCGAATACACCGAGATCGACAAGACGGTCATGGAGCACCTGGGCGACCCGCTGGTGCACCTGGTGCGCAATGCGGTGGATCACGGCATCGAGATGCCCGATGCGCGCGCGGCGGCGGGCAAACCCAAGACCGGCCAGGTCAGCCTGGAGGCCTACCACCGCGGCGGCAACGTGGTCATCGAGATCCGCGACGATGGCAAGGGCATGGATGCCGACCGCATCCTGGCCAAGGCCCGCGACGCCGGGATCGTCGGGCCGAACCAGCAACTGGACCGCCACGAGATCCTGCAGCTGATCTTCGAGCCGGGGCTGTCCACCGCGGACCAGGTCAGCGATCTGTCCGGCCGCGGCGTCGGCATGGACGTGGTGAAGAAGAATATCCGTGGCCTGGGCGGCAACGTCGAACTGGAATCCGAGCCCGGCAAGGGTTCGCGCCTGACCATCCGCCTGCCGCTGACGCTGTCGATCATGGACGGTCAACTGCTGAAGATCGGCGACGAGACCTTCGTGATCCCGCTGATCGCGATCGTCGAATCGCTGCAGACCCTGCCGGAGAGCGTCAAGCAGGCCTTCGGCAAGCTGCCACTGTACCGGCTGCGGGACGAATACATCCCCATCGTCGATCTGGCCGCGCTGTTCGGCCGGGCCGAGCCCAGCCCGCTGCCGGAGCGCGCCCTGCTGGTGGTGGCCGAGGCCGACGACCAGCGCGTCGCCCTGCGCGTGGACGACCTCCTGGGTCAGCAGCAGGTCGTGATCAAGACGCTGGAAACCAATTTCCGCAAGGTCCCCGGCACCGCCGGCGCAACCATCCTCGGAGACGGCCAGGTGGCCCTGATCCTGGATGTCGCGGGGATCGCGCGGATGGCCTCCGGGCGCGACACCCGCGCGGCGTAAAAATCAAGGAGCCCAACGCAATGGCGAACGACGCAACCCAGTCCATCCACGACCCCGCCACCGCCGGCGAGGACCAGTACCTCACCTTCATCCTCGCGGAGGAGGAATACGGCGTGGACATCCTGCGGGTGCAGGAGATCAAGGGCTGGGAGCGGCCCACCCCGCTGCCCAATGCCCCGGACTACATCCGCGGGGTGATCAACGTGCGCGGGATGATCGTGCCGATCATCGACATGCGCCTGCGCTTCGGCATGGAACCGATGGAATACGGCCCGACCACCGTGGTGATCATGCTGCGCGTGATCAACGAGGACCGCGAGCGCGTGATGGGGATCGTCGTCGATGCCGTGTCCGAGGTCTACAGCGTGGGCGCGGACGACATGCAGCCGGCCCCCGACTTCAACACCCGCATCGGGATCGACTTCGTACGCGGCCTGGCGACGGTCGACGACAAGATGATCCTGATGCTGGACATCGACACCCTGCTCGGCCCGGGCCTGATTGCCAGCACCGACGCCATCGAAGCGGAGGCCACGGCGTAGCCGGGGGCTGCCGGGGAACCATGCGGACCATCGCGGTGATCAACCAGAAGGGCGGCGTCGGCAAGACGACCGTGACCCTGAACCTGGCGCATGCCCTGGCCCTGGCCGGGCATCGGGTGCTGGCGATCGACGCCGACCCGCAGGGGCATCTCTCCATGGCCTTCGGGCTGGAGGACCCGGCCGGCCTGGATCAGGTCCTGCAGGGTGGCGCGCGCCTGGAGGACGCCTTCAGCGAAGCCGGAAACGGGCTGCAGATCGTCGCCGCCGGAGAACAGCTGCAGGAGGTCGAGAACCTGAACGAGGGTGGAGCCGCGCGTGGCTGGCGCTTGCAGAAGGCGCTGGACAGACTGGAACAGCCCTTCGATTTCGTGCTGATCGACTGCCCGCCGTCGGCCGGCCTGCTGGGCATGAACGCCATTATCGCCGCCGACGAGATGCTGATCCCGGTCGCCGGAGACTTCCTGGCCCTGAACGGGCTGTCGCGATTGATGCGCATCCTGCAGGGCATCGAGGCGCGCCTGGGTACGAGCCGTCGCAAGTGGATCGTGCTGTCGCGCTTTGTCGAACAGCGCCGCCACGCCCGCGAGGTGCGCGAGCGCATCCGCGAACACTTCGCCGATGCCCTGCTGCCCACCACCATCCGCGAGTCGGTGGTGCTGGCCGAGAGCCCGAGCTTCGGGCAGACGATCTTCGAGTACCAGCCGCGCCATCGCGCGGCCACGGATTTTCAACAGCTGGCCGCCGACCTGGTCGCGGCCGGGGCACAAGCGACAACCCGCCCGTCGGCGGCGCATGCCTGAGCCAAGAGCCAGGGAGAACGGGCCATGACGACACGCAAACGCAACAAGCTGGGCAATGATCCGCTGGGCTGGATCGGCTCACCCGATGAGGCCACCGACCCGACTGATGACAAGACTGTGACCGAGCGCCCCTCCGCGCCCGAAAAGCCCCCGGCAGAAACGCCAAACCAATCCCCGCGGCGCCGGAAACCGGCTCCGCGACAGACGAACAACCGAAGTGAGGACACCACCATGGCCGCCAATCCAAAAACCGATACCGGCAGTGACCACAACGCCCTGTTCATGCGGGCCGCCGTTCAGGGAGCCCAGACTGCCCTGATGATGTGCGACAGCGACATGAACATCGTCTACGCCAACCCGGCCGTTATCGAGCTTCTGCGCAATCGGCGCGATGTCCTGCGACGGGAGTTTCCGAACTTCGATCCGGACAACCTGGTGGGGCAGTCCATCGACCAGTTCCACAAGGACCCGACACACCAGCGCGCGATCCTGCAGAACCCCGCCAATCTGCCCTACGAGGCCCGGATCACGGTTGCCGATCTCAAGTTCCGCCTGAATGCGACGGCGGTACTGGATGATGCCGGCAACTACCTGGGCAACATGGTCGAGTGGCAGGACAGCACCGAGCAGGAGCGCGTAGAGCAGGAGCGCGCACGCATGCGGGCGGCGGTCGAGGGTTCGCAGACCGCATTGATGATGTGCGACCCGGACATGAACATTGTCTATGCCAACCCGTCCGTGGTGAGTCTGCTGCGCAGCCGCAGCGACGTGCTGCGCCGGGAGTTCCCCAACTTCGACCCGGACAACCTGATCGGGCAGTCCATCGACCAGTTCCACAAGGATCCGACGCATCAGCGGGCGATCCTCCAGAACCCCGCCCGACTGCCCTTTGAAGCCAACATCCAGGTCGCCGACCTTTACTTCAACCTGAACGCCACCGCGATCATCGATGCCGATGGCAACTACGCCGGGAACATGGTCGAGTGGCGTGACACCACCGAGATGCGCCGCGCCGAGGACGCGATCGACGCCCTGATCAAGGATGCGGCGGCCGGCAACCTCGGCGAACGGCTGAGCCCAGAGGACTATCAGGGCTTCGCACGCAACATCGCCGAGGGCGTCAACGAGTTGCTGGATGCGGTCGTCATGCCGCTGCGCGAAGGCTCGCGGGTGATGCAGGCAATGGCAGAGGGCGACCTGACCGGACGTCTGGAGGGCGAGTTCCAGGGCGAGTTCGCCGAGTTCCGCGATGCGATCCACACCTCGCTGGAAAACCTCGACAACCTGGTCGGACAGATCCTCGAAGGGGCCGGCAACGTGCGATCGGCCTCTGCCGAGATTGCCCAGGGCAATACCGACCTGTCCCAGCGCACCGAGGAACAGGCCTCCTCGCTGGAGGAGACCGCCTCGTCGATGGAGGAAATGACCTCCACCGTCAAGTCCAACGCCGACAACGCCCGGCAGGCGAATCAACTGGCCGCCGCTGCGCGCGAAAAGGCACAGGAAGGCGGCGAGGTTGTCGAGAAAACGGTCGCCGCAATGGGCGAGATCAACCAGTCGTCCAAGAAGATCGCCGACATCATCGGCGTGATCGACGAGATCGCGTTCCAGACCAACCTGCTGGCACTGAACGCGGCCGTGGAAGCGGCCCGCGCCGGGGAGCAGGGTCGTGGGTTCGCGGTGGTCGCGACCGAGGTCCGCAACCTGGCGCAGCGCAGCGCCCAGGCCGCCAAGGAGATCAAGACCCTGATCAACGACTCGGTCGAGCGCATCGGCGAGGGCAGCAAGCTGGTCGACAACTCCGGGAAGTCGCTGGAGGACATTGTCGACTCGGTGAAGAAGGTCTCCGACATCATCGCCGAGATCGCCGCGGCCAGCGAGGAGCAGTCCACCGGACTCGAGGAGATCAACAAGGCCATCACCCAGCTTGACGAAGTAACTCAGCAAAACGCCGCGCTGGTCGAAGAGGCCGCCGCCGCTAGCGAGTCGCTGGATGACCAGTCACGCGAACTCCTCGAAATGATGAGCTTCTTCAAGGGCGTCCAGGCATCGGCGGCCGGCCAGGCAATGCAGCAGCCCGCTACCCGGCCAGTCACAGCCACCAGCAAGACAGCCGGGGGTGCGACCGGGCTGAAGCGACCGACCTCGGCGGGCGGGACTGCCGGGGCCGCCCCCAGCCGCCCGGCGGCGGGACCCTCGCGCCAGAACGCCTCCGAAGAATGGGAAGAGTTTTGAGCACGGAGGATGGATGTTAGATGGCCGCCTCCGATCGCCTGAGCGAGCGCGACTTCCGGCGTGTTGCCCGCCTGACGCAGGAACGCACCGGGATCATGCTCAACGAGAGCAAGAAGGAGCTCGTATTCAGTAGGCTCTCACGACGGTTGCGCGTACTCGGGCTCGATGCCTTCGATACCTATCTGGACCGGGTCGAAGGTGGCGACGACCAGGAGCTGGAGGAATTCGTCAACGCCCTGACCACCAACCTGACTGCGTTCTTCCGCGAGGCACACCACTTCGAGATGCTGGGCGGCCCCGTGCTCGAAGAGATGCGCAAGCGCAATCCGTCCGGACCGCTGAAGGTCTGGTCGGCCGGTTGTTCAACCGGCGAGGAGCCCTATTCCATCGCGATGACCCTGGCCGAGGCCCTGGGATCGACAGAAGGCGCTCGCATCCTGGCCACGGATATCGACTCACGGGTGGTCGCGCATGCCGATGCGGGGGTATATGACGCCGCCCGGGTTACCGGAATCCCCGGGGGGCGCCAGAAGCGCTGGCTATTGCGCGGCCGCGGAGCCAACGAGGGCAAGGTGAAGATTCGCGACGAATTGCGGTCAATGGTGCGCTTCCGGCAGATGAACCTGTTCGACACCTGGCCGATTCAGGGGCCATTGGACGCGATTTTTTGCCGCAATACGTTGATTTATTTTGACAAGCCAACCCAGAAGAAGCTCGTGGACCGCTTCGCCCAGCTGCTACGCCCTGAAGGGTACCTGTTCATCGGGCACTCGGAGTCATTATTCCGGGTAACCGAGAACTTCCGCCTGCTGAACCAGACGCTATACCGGAAGGCCACCTGATGGCAGGATTACCGAACTTGCACGACAACGCCTTCGCGCACATCAACCGCTATTGGGACCGGATGCACGCCTGCCCCGCCGCGAAACTGCTGCCGGGGGAATGCTACGTCTCGGTCTCGGAGTCCGAGTTGATCACCACGGTACTCGGGTCCTGTGTATCGGCCTGCGTATGGTCATCCCAAGCGGGTGTCGGTGGCATGAACCATTTTATGCTGCCGGACGGAGATCGCGACCGCGGCTGGGGGCCGGCTGCCTCGAGTGCCACCCGCTATGGGACCTACGCGATGGAGTTTCTGGTCAATGAACTGCTGAAACTGGGGGCACGCCGCGAGGATCTGCACGTCAAGATGTTCGGAGGTGGTCGTGTGATGGCGGGCATGAGCGATGTGGGAATGCGCAACATCCAGTTCCTGCGCCAGTTCATGCGCGACGAGGGGCTGCGGCTGGTGGCCGAAGATGTCGGCGGGACATGGCCGCGCAAGGTCGTGTTTTTCCCCTCAAGCGGTCGCGCCCGGGTAAAGAAGCTCGTGGCCCTGCACAACAACACCCTGCTCGACCGCGAGCAGGACTACCGGCGCCGCCTGGAGAACGAGCCGGTCGGCGGCGACGTGGAGCTTTTCTGAATGCCCGAAGACCGTACCGTCCGCGTGCTGGTGGTCGACGACTCGGCCCTGATCCGCAAGCTGCTAGGCGAGATCCTGTCGCAGGCGCCCGGCATCGAGGTAGTCGGGACGGCCACAGACCCCTACGACGCGCGCGAGAAGATCAAGCAGCTCGCGCCTGATGTGCTGACCCTTGATGTCGAGATGCCGAAGATGGACGGCATCACCTTCCTGCGCAACCTGATGCGCCTGCGTCCGATGCCGGTGGTGATGGTCTCGTCCCTGACCGAGGCCGGAGCCGAGGTCACCCTGGAGGCACTGGAGGTCGGCGCAGTGGATTTCGTCACCAAGCCGAAGGTCGATGTCTCGCATGCCTTCCAAGGCTACGCCGACGAGCTTGCCCGCAAGGTGCGAACCGCCGCCGGTGTACGCCTTCAGACACGCAGCGCCCGTGCCACGGTCGATCCGCAGCGCCTGGCACCAGTCAGCAAACGTCTGAAGACAACTGATCGCGTGATCACCCTCGGAGCCTCGACCGGCGGCACCGAAGCCCTTCGCGAGGTGCTTGTCGCGCTGCCGCCGGATGCTCCGGGAATCCTGATCACGCAACACATCCCCGCCGGCTTCAGCCGGGCCTTTGCCGAACGCATGGACCGCAGCACCGCGCTCACCGTAAAAGAGGCCGAGGACGGCGATATCGTGGTGCCCGGGCATGCCTACATCGCCCCGGGCACCGACTACCACCTGCGCCTGGCGCGTGACGGTGCGCGCTACGTCTGCCGTCTCGACCAGAACGCCCCGGTGAACCGCCACCGTCCGAGCGTCGACGTACTGTTCAACTCCGCCGCGGAACAGGCGGGCGCGAATGTCGTGGCCGCCCTGCTGACCGGCATGGGCGACGACGGCGCCCGCGGCCTGCGGGCCCTGCGCGATGCCGGGGCGCACACCATCGCCCAGGACGAGAAAACCAGCCTTGTCTGGGGCATGCCCGGTGCAGCTGTCAAGAGGGGAGCGGCCGTGCAAGTCCTGCCGCTGGCAGGCATCGCTTCCGCGCTGATCCAGGACCACCGCAACCCCGCCGCAGCCAGCGAATAGGAGCACCGGAATGGACCACCGTATGCAATGGCTGACCCGTGACACCACCCAGAAGGCGCTGGCGCTCGTCCTTACCGCCCTGCTCTTGGTCGGGGCAGTCCTGGCCACATTGGATGGGGCCGGCTGGGTCGCCCTGGGGGCCGCAGCCCTGGCCGGTGTGGCTGCCCTGCTCGCCGCGGGCACGCACCTGCGCGGGCCGACCCCTCCGGCCGCATCCGGCGAGACCGCGACGACGAACCAGCCCACCGGCGGCGGCGAGCTGTCAGACGCGCTGGACCAGGCGATGCGCTTCGAGCTGGACCAGCTGGAGGCGGAGATCGGCCGCCAGCGCGGGCTGATCGCCGAGGCCGTGCAGGAACTGGGCACCAGCTTCAACGAGATGCACCAGATCGCCGGCCGCCAGATGGAACTGATGACCAGCGACCTTGCCCAGGAAGACGGCGACGATCAGGCGATGACCCATGCCGAGGTCATCACCGAACTCACCCGCAAGTCCGACGAGACCCTGCAGATGTTCATCGACACCCTGGTGCAGATCAGCCGCCAGAGCGTGGAGAGCGCCCACCACATGGAGGACATGAGCCAGCACATGGACGGGGTGTTCAAGCTGCTGGACAGCGCCGGCGCGATCGCCGGGCAGACCAACCTGCTGGCGCTCAACGCCAGCATCGAAGCGGCGCGGGCCGGCGAGGCAGGGCGTGGCTTCTCGGTGGTCGCCGACGAGGTGCGCTCGCTGTCCCAGCGCTCGGCGAACTTCCACGACGACATCCGTGCACAGATCGACCAGGCCCGCGAATCGATCAACAAGGTCCACGGGACCGTGCACGACATGGCCTCGCGCGACATGAGCAAGAGCATGGGCGAGAAGGAACGCATGACCCGGTTGCTTCGCTATGCACAGCGGGCCACCGACGAGGTAGAGGCCCGCATCCGCGAGGAGGCCGAGCTGAGCGAGCGCATGAACCAGGCGGTCGCGACCGCCGTGCGCTCGCTGCAGTTCGAGGACATCGCCCGCCAGTCACTGGGCACCGCGGAGGAGGCCGTGGCACACCTGCAGGAGCTGCGAAGCATCCTGCACGAGGCCCGCTCTACCGAGGACGCACGGGCCATGGCCACCCGCGTGCGCGAATGGCGCGAGCGCCGCCAGGAGACCTATCACCGCGCGGTGGATCAGCAGAACATGGGTACGGGGGATGTGGAATTGTTCTGAGGTTTTTCCGTCGAACCCCCGCGTACCCGATCACGAATCCCGGGGCCGCGTACCAACTCTCACCGGGCATGAAGCCCGCCACAGCGCCAGGAACCGCATATGAGCATCGAGCAGCACACCTCCGACGACGGCAAGGAAGTCCGCATCCGGGTCAAGGGCCGGTTCGACTTCGAGCAGCACCAGGATTTCCGCGCCGCCTACCGCGACACCGGCGGGACCGGCGTGCGCTACATCGTCGACCTCGCCCACACCGAGTACATGGACAGCTCCGCACTGGGCATGCTGCTCCTGCTGCGCGAACACGCCGGCGGCGAGTTCTCCGACGTCAGCATCACCGGCGCCTCGGAGGCCGTGCGCAAGGTGCTGGACATCGCTAATTTCGGCCGCCTGTTCCGCATCCAGTAACCGGCCCCGTGGAAGACACCGCCCACGCCTCCGAGGCACACCCAACCCCGCCCGGTGACCTGATCTCCGGCGAAGGCCTGGTACTGGTCGCCGACGACGACCCGCACAACCGGCGACTGCTGCGCGTGATGCTGGTGGGCGCCGGCTACGACGTGCGCGAGGCCGCGGATGGCCGGGCAGCCGTGCAGGCCTGCCGGGAGCAGGCCCCCGACCTGATCCTGATGGACGTGATGATGCCGGAGATGGACGGCTA
Source organism: Thioalkalivibrio sp. ALE16 (assembly GCF_000381305.1). Taxonomy (NCBI): domain Bacteria; kingdom Pseudomonadati; phylum Pseudomonadota; class Gammaproteobacteria; order Chromatiales; family Ectothiorhodospiraceae; genus Thioalkalivibrio; species Thioalkalivibrio sp. ALE16. Next base: position 113,877 of record NZ_KB906356.1, on the reverse strand, counting down.
CCAGGCGACGTCCCGGATCAAGGCGGAGATGGGCGCGCACTTCATCCCGGTGATCTTCCTGACCGCGCTGGACGACGAAAACGCCCTGCTGCGGGCGATCGAATCGGGCGGTGACGACTTCCTCACCAAGCCGCTGAACCTCGCAGTCCTGAAAGCCAAGATCCACGCGATGGAACGCCTGCGCGATCTGCACACCGGTCTGCAAAGCCGCAACGCCGCCCTGCTCCGCGCCCAGGCACGCCAGGCCTGGGAAGAGGAAACCGCCGAGACCCTGTTCTCGCGCGCCATCACCCGCCGCAACCGCGGGCTGGACCGACTGCAGCTGCATCGCTGCGCGGCCTCCACCTTCAGCGGCGACGTGGTGCTGTCCGACTACAGGCCCGACGGGGCCCTGCGCGTGCTGGTGGGCGACTTCACCGGCCACGGCCTGAGCGCGGCGATCGGCGCCTACCCGGTCAGCGAGACCTTCCACACCCTGACCGAGGCCGGCGTGGACGACCAGGAGCTGCTGCACGAGCTGAACCATGTGCTGCATGATTTCCTGCCGCCGGCGATGTTCATGGGGGCCCTGCTCGCCACCTTCTCCGCCGACGGCCGCCGGGTACGCCTGTGGAATGGCGGTATGCCGGACGCCTGGCTGTGCAATACCCGCCAGGACCGAGTCCGGCGTATCCAGTCCCGGGCCATGCCCTTGGGCATCCTCGCCCGGCTGGACCTCGACACCGGGGCACGCAGCTACGAACTCGACGACGGCGACTGGCTGACGCTGGTCAGCGACGGCGTCCTCGAAGCCACCGATATCGCCGGAACGGCCTTTGGCGAGGACGCAATCCTTCGCCACTGCCAGGCCGGCGAATCGGCCGGGACCGCCTTCGAGCGCATCCGCGAGGCACTGGATACCCACTGTGGCGACCAGACGCCGGCCGACGACATGACTCTGGTGACCATCGACTGCAGCCCGGGCGTGGTCACCGAGAGCGAACGACCGCAGAGCCACGAGCTTCGGGGCACGCTGCGCTGGTCCCTGGAGGCCAGCGACCAGCGCCTCGCCGAAGTCGACCTGGTCGGCGCAGCGCGCAGCCAGCTGCTCGAATGGCTGCCGAACCTGGGAGGGGGCCATGCCGAAGCCCTGCAGACCGTGATTGCGGAGCTGTGCAACAACGCCTTCGAACACGGCGTCCTGCGGCTGGACTCCGGCATGAAGGCCACGGTGGAGGGCTTCGAGCAGTACTATCGCCAGCGCGCCGCGGCCCTGAGCGACATCCGCGGCCGGATCGCCCTCTCCCTGCGATACCGCCCGCTGGATGGTCAGCACTGCATCCGCATCCGCGTGCGCGACAGCGGACCGGGCTTCGACCACCAGCGGATCCAGGAAGCCCTGGAGGGCCGCGGCGACCAGCGCCTGTGGGGGCGCGGACTGACTCTGGTACGCCAGCTGTGCGAACAGGTGCGCTATCACGGCAGCGGCAACCGGGTCGAGGCGGACTACCGCTGGCAAGAGGACCCCGACGCCCAGCGCGAATCCGGCGATACGCCATGACCTGCGCCCTGGAGACCCGTCAAAGCCCCGCCCCGCTTGATCTGGTGAACGCGCTGAGCGAGGCGATCCTCTTCGTCACGGCCGACGGCACCGTACGCTACGCCAACCCGGCGGCGGAACGCCTGTTCGGCACCACCGCCTGCAGCCTGGACGGCCGCAATCTGGCCCGCCTGATCACGCCGCGAGACCCGGCCTTCGACCTGCACGAGCGGCTGCGCGAGGCGACCCGGGCAGAGGGCTGGATCCCGCGGCGCGACCCGGTGGACCTGGTCCGCGAGGACGGCCGGCCCCGTCCCGCCCTGATCGACATCGGGACCTGCCAGCACGCCCTAGAGCCGCTGCAGTTCGCGGTCCTGCGCGAACAGCGCGCGGACCGGCCGGACGACACACCGGAGCAGGCCGAACACCTGCGCGAGGCTATCGACCTGCTGACCCATCAGGTGCAGGAACGCATGCGCGCCGAGCAGGCCCTGCAGGACAGCCATCAACGCCTGCTGGCCGCACAGCGTGTGGCCCGCATCGGCCACTGGGACCTGGACCTGGAGACCGACGAGGTCCACCTCTCGCCCGAGGCAAGCAAACTCTTCGGACATGGCGACCAGCCCCGCACCCTGACCCGCGAGGCCCTGGTGGAGGCCACCCATCCGGATGATCGCGCCGCGCTGGCATTCGCCCTGCTGCGCCTGGCCAACGGCCAGACCCACCGCTTCTCCATCCGGCATCGCCTGCTGCTGCCCCACGGCGAAGAACGCTACATGCTGGCCGAAGGCGAACGCGCAGAGGAGACGCCCACGCGCATCCTCGGCATCCACCAGGACCTGACCGAACGCGAGAAGACTGAACAGGCCCTGTTCAAGCTGGTCAACTTCGACGCCCTGACCGGCCTCCCCAACCGGACCGGGCTGCGCACCCGCCTGCGTGCGACCCTCGACGAGGCCGAACGCCAGGGGGAACCACTGGCGGTACTGCTGCTGGACATCGACCGCTTCACCTCGATCAACAGCACCCTGGGACACGACACCGGGGACGCCCTGCTGAACGCACTCGCACAACGGCTGCAGCATCAGTTGCAGCCACGCGATACCCTCGCACGACTGGCCGCGGACGAATTCGCCCTGGTCCTGACCGCGATCGCAGACCCGGCCGAGGCCCGTGATCGCACGCAGGCCATCCTGCAACACTGCGCCGAGCCGTTCGCCCTGGGGGATGGCCAGCATGTGGCGACGATCAGTGCCGGCGTCAGCCTGTTCCCGCAGGATGCACGGGGCAAGGACGACCTGCTGCGCCATGCCACCAGCGCCCTGCACGATGCCAAGAACGCCGGCGGCAACACCTGTCGCTTCTACACGCAGAGGCTGAACACCCAGGCGCGCGAGCAACTGGAACTGGAGCAGGGGCTGCGCACCGCGCTGCGCCAGAGCGAGTTCGAGCTCCACTATCAGCCGCAGACCGGCCTGAATCGGGGTGACACGGTCGGCATCGAGGCCCTGATCCGCTGGCGCCACCCGGAGCGCGGGATGATCTCGCCGGCGGATTTCATCCCGCTGGCGGAACAGACCGGGCTGATCGTGCCGATCGGCGACTGGGTGCTGCGCACCGCCACGCAACAACTGGTGGAATGGGACCGCAAGGGCCTGCCGGCGCTACGCCTGGCGATCAATCTCTCTGCGCGCCAGTTCGCCGACCCCAACCTGCCCGAGCGCATCCTCGAGACGCTTCAGGCAGCCGGGCTCGCCCCCGAGCGCCTGGAGGTGGAGGTCACCGAGAGTGTCCTGGTCGAGGACATCGACGCGGCCGCGGCCATGCTCCAGCGCCTGGTGCACCTCGGGGTGTCGGTGGCCATCGACGACTTCGGCACCGGACAATCATCCCTGCGCTACCTCCGGCGGCTGCCGCTGACCACACTCAAGATCGACCGCGAGTTCACCTGGGGCATCGGCAACGACCCGGACGACGAGGCCATCACCCGCGCCATCATCGGCCTGGGCAAGACCCTCAAGCTGCGGGTGCTGGCCGAGGGCGTGGAGACCGAAGCGCAGCACCGATTCCTGCGCGAGATGGGCTGCGACGAGGTCCAGGGCTTCCTCCTCGGCCGCCCGATGCCGGCCGCCGACCTCGAACGCGATTGGCGCGAACGCGCCCGTACGCCGGGGTCGATCACTTTAATCCACCACGAAGCACACGAAGGCACGAAGTAGGGCAAGGGCGGTTCACAGGAAGACGGGAAGTCTGGAAGGATTTTGGTGGGTACTGGATGGGCGGCCGAGGCACATCCGAGAAGTCCGGCATAGCACTCGCGCTTCATCCCATATCCCTCTTCCGGTCTTCGCATCTTCCTGTGCAAACGCTTTTGACCTGGCCCTTCTTCGTGCCTTCGTGCGCTTCGTGGTAGACAATCCGCACATTCAGAACCTGAAGGAGAGCGATATGCAGGACGGCCGTTTTGGTTCGGCGCTCGTGACCGGCAACTCCAGCGGGCTGGGCCTGGGGCTGACCCGGGTACTGCTGGAACAGGGCGCACACGTCTATGGCATGAGCCGTCGCGGCTGCCCCGAGGCCGGGGTCAGCGGTGACGAGCGGGTGGACCTCGGTGACTTCACCGCCACCGGGGCCGCGATGGAACGCCTGCTGCAGGGCGTGGACTCGCTGGACCTGGTGGTGCTCAACGCGGGACTGTTGGGCCACATGCAGCGCATGCAGGACGCGCCGATGGACGAGCTACGCCTGCTCATGGACGTGAACACCTTCGCCAACAAGGTGATCCTCGACGCGCTGCTGAAGCACCGCGTGCGGGTTGGCCAGATCATCGCCATCTCCTCCGGCGCCTCGGTCTCCGGACATGCCGGCTGGAGCGGCTACTCGCTCTCCAAGGCGGCGCTGAACATGATGATGCAGCTCTACGCCCACGAATTCCCGGAAGAGACGGCGATCAACGCCTTCGCCCCGGGCCTGGTGGATACTGCGATGCAGGACTACCTGTGCGACGAGGCCGACCGCGAGAGCTTTCCGGTCCTCCAGCGCCTGAAGGCCGCTCGCGGCACGCAGGACATGCCCGGCCCCGAAGATGCCGCCCGCGCCATCCTCGACGTCCTGCCCCGCCTGCACCAGACCACCCGCGGCAGCTTCGTCGACATCCGCCAGCTCTGACCCCCCCTTCCGGTTGCACCACGAAGCCGGTCAAGGGCGATTCACAGGAAGACGCGAAGGCAGGAAGGGTCCTTGGGTGTGGGTACTGGCATGGAATCGGGGCATGCCCGGACCGTCAGCCCCGCCCTGTACGCTCCGACCCGATCCCGCTTCGAATCTTCGCGTCTTCCTGTCACAGGCCCTTGCCCTTCTTCGTGTCTTCGTGCGCTTCGTGGTGAATCTCCCGGCATGCGGAAAATCGGCGTCGCAGCGCCAAAAAAAGTTCATGGAGGGGCGTTGGATTTTGCCGGGGATGCGGCGTATAGTCGGAGACGTGATTCGTGGTTGAGCGGCAACACTAGGAAGTTTCTAGTTTCTGAACCAGTGCTCCCGTTGATCTGTTGGCAGCATGCCGCGAACACATTTGTTAGTTACATGAAGAGGTTACAAGTTGTGAATACTGGTGTTGTGAAGTGGTTCAACGAGAGCAAGGGTTTCGGTTTCATCACCCCCGATGATGGCGGCAAGGACGTGTTCGTCCATTTCTCCGCGATCAACGGTTCGGGTTTCAAGACCCTGGCCGAAGGCCAGAAGGTCTCCTTTGAGATCCAGGAAACCGCCAAGGGCCTCGCCGCCGGCGAAGTGACCGCCATCTAAGGCGCCACTCCCATGGCTGACGGCTCCTTCACTGGACCGTCCAAGAAGGCCGCCTCCGGGCGGCCTTTTTCGTGCCCGGCATTCTGATCTCACCACCTGTATTCACCACGAAGCACACGAAGGCACGAAGAAGGGCAAAGGCATTTTCACCACAGAGCACACAGAGACCACGGAGAAAGCTGCAAAGACTTGAGGCGGATACCGGCCCGGAGGCGGCAGGATGCGGTGAGCGATGCGAAATGTATCGATGCCGGGCCGTCCGTTGGGATTGATGCGATTCGCTGCGCTCATCCACATCCCCTTCCACCAAACCAACCCTGTTTTTCTCCGTGCCCTCTGTGCCCTCCGTGGTGCAAGCGCCCTTGACCTTGCCTTTCTTCGTGCCTTCGTGCCCTTCGTGGTGAAATCGCTTTTCACCTGGTCTTTCGTCGCGGGCTTCGTGGCGAAGGCAGCAGTCCGGTGCGGGTGATTCAAGTACACTGCGGGGCTTTCCCGTCGGCCGCCCGCACGCGATGAACCGCCTGTTCCGCTCCACCGCCGTTGTCAGTGGCATGACCATGATCTCCCGGATCATGGGCTATCTGCGCGACATGGTGCTGGCGGTCACCTTCGGCGCCGGCCCCGCGACCGACGCCTTCTTCGTCGCCTTTCGCATCCCCAACTTCCTGCGCCGGCTGTTCGCCGAGGGCGCCTTCAACCAGGCCTTCGTGCCGGTGTTCGCCGAGTTTCGCGAGAAGCGCGGGCGCGAAGCCCTGCGCGATCTGCTGGATCACACCGCCGGCACCCTGATGACCGTGGTGACCGTGGTGACCCTGATCGGGGTCCTGGCGGCACCGGCGCTGATCTGGGTATTCGCCCCGGGCCTGGGCACCCAGGAGGCCGGGCGCGAGGATCTGGCCGCCACCATGCTGCGGATCACCTTCCCCTACCTGCTGTTCATCTCGCTGACCGCGATGGCAGCCGGCATCCTCAACAGCATCGGGCGTTTCGCGGTGCCCGCCTTCACCCCGGTGTTCCTGAACCTGGCGCTGATCGGCGCGGCGCTGTGGCTGGCGCCGATGTTCGAAGAACCGATCATGGCCCTGGCCTGGGGCGTGTTCATCGCCGGGGCCCTGCAACTCGCCTTCCAGATCCCGTTCCTGTGGCGCGCGGGACTGCTGCCCCGCCCCCGTTTCCGGCGCGCCCACGAGGGGGTTCGCCGGATCGTGAAGCTGATGCTGCCGGCGATCCTCGGGACCTCGGTGGTGCAGATCAACCTGCTGGTGGACACCCTGATCGCCTCGTTTCTGGTCGCAGGGTCGATCTCCTGGCTGTACTTCGGCGACCGCTTCGTGGAGCTGCCGCTGGCGCTGTTCGGGATCGCCATCGGCACGGTGATCCTTCCGCGCCTGGCGCGCCAGTACAACCAGGCCGACCCGGCCGCGTTCGGCCGTACGCTGGACTGGGCCCTGCGCCTGGCGATGCTGGTGGCGCTGCCGTCCATGGTCGGACTGGTGGTGCTGGCGGTGCCGATCCTGGCCACGCTGATCCAGTACCAGGCCTTCACCCAGTTCGACACCTACATGACCGCGATGGCGCTGGCCGCATATGCGCTGGGCCTGCCCGGGTTCATCCTGATCAAGGTCCTGGCACCCGGCTTCTTCGCCCGCCAGGACACGAAGACCCCGGTCAAGATCGCGATCATCGCCATGCTCTGGAACATGGTGCTGAACGGGGCCTTCGTGCTGCCGTGGTATCTCTCCGGTATGCCGGGGGCGCATGCCGGGCTGGCGCTCGCCACCTCGGCCTCCGCCTACATCAACGCCGGGCTGCTCTATCGCGGGCTGATCCGCGAGGGCATCTACCAGCCGGGCCCGGGCCTGCGCCGGCTGCGGCTCGGGCTGCCGCTGGGCCTGGCCGCGATGATCGGCGTGCTGGCCTGGCTCTCGCCCGAGTTCGGCCAGTGGACCGAGTGGTCCATCGATACACGCCTTATGGCGCTCGCGGGTCTGATTCTGGCCGGGACCGCCACGCTCGCCGCCACGCTGTGGCTGGCCGGGCTGCGTCCGCGTCACCTGTTGCTGCGCGAGTCCACGGAAGGCGCGGATCAATGATGCCCGGGGTGGCCCCGGCGGGTTATACTCGCGGTTTTGCGCGGGATCGGGGCGATGCGGCTGATTCGCGGCCTGGGGCCGGCCGACAGCAAGGCGTTCGAGGCGGCCGGCCTGCACGGCGCGGTGGTGACCATTGGCAACTTTGATGGTCTCCATCGTGGTCATCAGGCTGTTCTGGGGCGCCTGCTCGAGGCGGCGCAGGAGCGCCAGGCGCCGGCGCTCCTGATGACCTTCGAACCGCTGCCGCGCGAGTACTTTGGCGCGCGGACCCAGGCCCCGGCTCCGCCCGGGCGCCTGCAGCGGCTGCGCGACCGCCTGGTCACCCTGGGCGACAGCGCCCTGGATGCCGCCTGGATCCTGCGCTTCGACGCGCACTTGGCCGGGCTGTCGGCGAACGCCTTCATGGAGGAGGTCCTGCACCAGCGGCTGGGGGCGCGGCACGTCCTGGTCGGGGACGACTTCCGCTTCGGCCGCGGCCGCGAGGGCGACCAGGCCGCGCTGCAGACCGCCGGCCGACGCCTCGGTTTCACTGTGGAGTCCACCCCGACGGTGCGCGACGCCGAGGGCCGTATCAGCAGCACGCGGGTGCGCGCCGCGGCCGTCGCCGGGGACTTCGCCCGGGTGACCGAGCTGCTCGGCCGGCCCTACCGCCTGCACGGTCGGGTCGCGCATGGCGAGAAGCGCGGGCGCACCATCGGCTTCCCCACCGCGAACCTGCGCCTGGGGCCCTGGCCGCTGGCGCTGCGCGGGGTGTACTCCGGCTGGCTGCGACGCGCCTCCGGCGAGGCCCTGCCGGCGGTCGCCAATATCGGCTGGCGCCCGACCGTGGACGGCACCGAACAGCGCCTGGAGGCCCACGTGCTCGAGGGCCAGCCCGACCTGTACGGCGAGGCCGTGTGCTTCGAGCCGGTCGCGCAGGTGCGCGGCGAACAACGCTTCGAGGGCCTGGAGGCGCTGCGCGCACAGATCGCGCGCGACGTCGACACGGCCCGCATGCAACTCTCCGAACTCGACTGAAACCGGCCCGCAGGGCCGATCCGGAACTCGCTCATGGCACGCAAACCGGCACCGCCGAATCCCTACAAGGACACCCTCAACCTGCCCGAGACGGCCTTCCCCATGCGCGCCGGCCTGGCGACGCGGGAGCCCGAATGGCTGGAGGCCTGGAAGGCCGAGGGCCGCTACCAGCGCCTGCGCGAGCACTGTGCCGGGCGGCCGCGCTTCGTGCTGGCGGACGGCCCGCCCTACGCCAACGGCTCGATCCATGTCGGCCACGCGGTCAACAAGATCCTCAAGGACGTGATCGTGAAAAGCCGCACCCTGGCCGGCTTTGATGCGCCCTACGTGCCGGGCTGGGACTGCCACGGCCTGCCGATCGAGCTGAAGGTGGAACAGAACCTGGGCAAGGCCGGGCGCGACGTGGATGCCGCGACCTTCCGCAAGGCCTGCCGCGAATACGCCCAGGAGCAGGTGGACGGCCAGAGTGCGGACTTCCAGCGCCTGGGCGTACTGGGCGACTGGGACCACCCCTACCTGACCATGAACTACCAGGTGGAGGCCGATACCGTTCGCGCGCTGGGCACGATCTTCAAGCGCGGCCACGTGCAGATGGGCGAGAAGCCGGTGCACTGGTGCGTGGACTGCGGCTCGGCCCTGGCCGAGGCCGAGGTCGAGTACGAGGACAAGATCTCGCAGGCGATCGACGTGCGCTTCCGCGTGGTCGACGACATCGACTTCCTGCGCCGCTTCGACGGCATCGACGGCTCGCGCGGCCCGATCAGCGTGGTCATCTGGACCACCACGCCGTGGACCCTGCCGGCCAACCAGGCGGTCGCCCTGCACCCGGAGCTGGACTACGCCCTGGTGGAGCTGGAGCACGAGCGCATCCTGCTGGCGGAGGACCTGGTCGAGGACTGCCTGGCCCGCTATTCGCTGGGCGAGGGCCGGATCGTCGCCCGCGCCAAGGGCCAGGCGCTGGAAGGCCTGATGCTGCGCCACCCGTTCCTGGACCGCGAAGTCCCGCTGATCCTGGGCGACCACGTGACCACCGAGACCGGTACCGGCGCGGTGCACACCGCCCCCGGCCACGGCCAGGAGGACTACGCGGTCGGGTTGCAGTACAGCCTGCCGGTGGAAAACCCGGTGGGCCCGGACGGGCGCTTCCTGCCGGACACCCCGCATTTCGCCGGCGAGAACGTGCACCAGGCCAACGGCCATGTGATCGACGTACTGAAGGAACACGGCGCGCTGATCGTGGCAGTGAAGTTCGAGCACAGCTATCCGCACTGCTGGCGCCACAAGACGCCGATCATCTTCCGCGCGACCCCGCAGTGGTTCATCAGCATGGACCGCGCCGAGCTGCGCGCGGATGCGCTCAAGGCGATCGCCGACACCCGGTGGATGCCGAGCTGGGGCCAGGCCCGCATCCACGGCATGGTGGTCAACCGTCCGGACTGGTGCATCTCGCGCCAGCGTAACTGGGGCGTGCCGATCCCGTTCTTCGTGCACAAGGAAACCAACCGCCTGCACCCGCACACCGCGGAGTTGGTCGAGGCAGTCGCGCAGCGCATCGAGCAGGAAGGCATCGAGGCGTGGTTCCAGCTGGACCCGAAGGAGTTGCTGGGCGACAAGGCCGACGACTACGTGAAGCTGAACGACACCCTCGACGTCTGGTTCGACTCCGGCGTGCTGCACTCCACGGTGGTGGAGAAGCGCCCGGAACTGGGCGGACTGCCGGTGGACCTGTTCCTGGAAGGCTCCGACCAGCACCGCGGCTGGTTCCAGTCCAGCCTGCTGACCAGCGTGGCCATGCGCGGCGCGGCGCCCTACAAGGCGGTGCTGACCCACGGCTTCACCGTGGACGAGAAGGGCGAGAAGATGTCCAAGTCGCGCGGCAACGTGGTCGCGCCGCAGGAGGTCGTCTCCACCCTGGGCGCGGATATCCTGCGCCTGTGGGTCGCGGCCACCGACTTCTCCGGCGAGATGGCGATCTCCAAGGACATCCTCGATCGCACCGCCGATGCCTACCGCCGCATCCGCAACACCACGCGCTTCCTGCTGGGCAACCTCAACGGCTTCGAGCCGGCCGAGCACGCCCTGCCGCTGGACGATCTGCTGCCGCTGGATCGCTGGATCGTCGCCCGCGCGCTGCAGGTACAGGGCCAGGTCACCAAGGCCTATGACGACTACCTGTTCCACCAGATCTACCAGCGGGTACACAACTTCTGCTCGGTGGAGCTGGGCAGCTTCTACCTGGACGTGATCAAGGATCGCCAGTACACCACGCAGGCGGATTCGCACGCCCGGCGCTCGGCGCAGACCGCGCTGTACCACGTGGCCGAGGCCCTGACCCGCTGGGTGGCTCCGATCCTGACCTTTACCGCCGAAGAGATCTGGGAGCTGCTGCCCGGCGAGCGGCCGGACAGCGTGCTGTTCGCCACCTGGTACGAGGGACTGGCCCCGCTGCCGGAGGACGCGACGTTCTCCGACGGTGACTGGGACCGCATCCTGGAGGTGCGCACCCACGTCGCCCGCGCGCTGGAACTGGCGCGCAACGAACAGGGCATCGGCGCCTCGCTGAATGCCGAGATCGACCTGCATCTGCCGGCCGACTCCGCGACGCGCGCGCTGCTGGAGCGCCTGGGCGACGAGCTGCGCTTCGTGTTGATCACCTCCGAGGCCCGTCTGGCCGAGGGCGCCGCCCCGGAAGGCGCGCATACCGCCGAACTGACAGACGGGACAGCGCTGGGCGTGGTGGTGCACAAGAGCGAACAGCCCAAGTGCGTGCGCTGCTGGCACCGCCGTCCGGATGTCGGCGAGCACGCGCAACACCCGGAACTGTGCGGGCGCTGCGTCAGCAACGTGGAAGGCCCGGGCGAGACCCGGCACTTCGCCTGATGCAACTGCGGGGTTCCGGTCTGGGCCCGGGGCTGCTGATCGCGGCCGCGATCGTGGTCGCGGACCAGGTCACCAAGATCTGGGCGGAACACGCGCTGACGCTGTTCGCCCCGGTCGAGGTGACGAGCTTCTTCAATCTGTCGCTGGTCTACAACCCCGGTGCGGCCTTCAGCTTCCTGGCCGGCGCCGGGGACTGGGGCCGCTGGCTGCTGACCGGCATCGCCGTGGTGATCGGGCTGCTGATCATCGGCTGGCTGGCCCGCCTGCCGCGCCGGGCGTGGTGGTCGGTGACGGCCCTGGGCCTGGTACTGGGCGGGGCCGTCGGCAACCTGATCGACCGCGTGCGCCACGGCGCGGTGGTGGATTTTCTCGACTTTCACTGGGCGGGCTATCACTGGCCGGCCTTCAACGTGGCGGACATGGCCATCGTGGTGGGGGCGATCACGCTGATCGTGGCGACCTTCATCGAGGGTGACCACAGCCATTCCGAAGACAAGCACTGAACACGGGAGCACGCATGACCACGGCCACCAAGGGCGCGCACATCGAGATGCACTATCGCCTGATCCTCGAAAACGGCTTTGTAGTGGACGGGACCGGCGACGAACCCATTACCCTGGAGATCGGCTCCGGCGAGATCCTGCCCGGCCTGGAGGATCTGCTGGTCGGGCTGGAGGCCGGCGACCACCGGGAATTTGCGATCGAGGCCGGCGTCATGTTCCCGTTCCGGGATCAGGCGGCGGTGCAACGCATGCCGCGCTCGCAGTTCCCGGATGACCTGCCGCTGGAAGTGGACTACATCTACGAGTTCAACAGCCCCTCCGGCGAGGCCGTGCCCGGCCGCATCGAAGCGGTGGAGGACGACACCGTGACGGTGGATTTCAACCACCCGCTGGCGGGGCAACACTTCACCTTCGAGGTGGATGTGGTATCCGTACGGGAGCCACAATAGGTCGCGACCGACCGCAGGAGAACACCATGAGTATCCAGGCCCAGCTCGCCAATCCGCGCGGTTTCTGCGCCGGGGTGGAACGCGCCATCGAGATCGTGGAACGCGCCCTGGAGATCTACGGCGCGCCGCTGTACGTGCGCCACGAGGTGGTGCACAACCGCCACGTGGTCGGCCGCCTGACGGATGCGGGCGTGCGCTTCGTCGAGGAACTGAGCGAAGTGCCCGACGGCCAGGTGGTGATCTTCTCCGCGCACGGCGTGCCGCGCCGCGTGCAGCAGGAGGCCGAGGATCGCGGCCTGACCGTGTTCGATGCCACCTGCCCGCTGGTCACCAAGGTCCATCTGGAGGTGGCGCGCTACGCCCGCGAGGGTCGCGAGGTCGTACTGATCGGCCACGCCGGGCACCCCGAGGTCGAGGGCACCATGGGCCAGTTCGACGACTCCCGGGGCGGCTGCATGATGCTGGTCGAGACCATCGCGGACGTCGAGAATCTGGAGGTTGCGAACCCGGACCGTCTGGCCTTCGTCTCCCAGACCACGCTGTCGATGGACGACACCGCCGGCATCATCGATGCCCTTACCGCGCGCTTCCCGAAGATCGAGGGCCCGCGCAAGATGGACATCTGCTACGCCACCCAGAACCGTCAGGATGCGGTGAAGGACCTGGCGAAGCAGTGCGACCTGCTGCTGGTGGTCGGCTCGAAGAACAGCTCGAACTCCAACCGCCTGAGCGAGATCGGCGCCCGCATGGGCGTAGCCTCCTACCTGGTGGACGGTGCCGCCGACATCGACCCCGCCTGGCTGGAGGGCAAGAGCCGCATCGGCGTCACCGCCGGCGCCTCGGCCCCGGAGGTCCTGGTCAACGAGGTGCTCGACTTCCTGCGCGGGCACGGCGTCGACACCATCTCCGAACTGTCCGGCCGCGAAGAGACCATCACCTTCTCCATCCCCTCCGGCCTGCGCCGCGAATCCGCCTAACACCCCTCGTCTTTCCTGGCGCCGCTTTGTGTTCACCACGAAGCTCACGAAGGCACGAAGAAGGGCAAGGGCGGATTAACCACAGAGATCACGGAGGACACAGAGAAAACTGGGAATGGTTTTGTGGCAGGCAGGATTCCGATGAGCGTAGCGAATCGCTTCCTGCCCTTATAACCCTTTGTCGTCTTTCTCCGTGTCCTCCGTGCACTCTGTGGTGCAACTGCCTTTGACCTTGCCCTTCTTCGTGTCTTCGTGAGCTTCGTGGTAAAACCCGCCCTTGACCTTATCCGGGATACATAAACGACATGGATGATCGACCGCGTTTTCGGCTGAGTATTCGCTGCCCGGATCAGCACGGGATCGTCGCGCGCATCGCCAACGCGATCGCCAACACCGATGGCTGGATCACCGAGGCCGCACAACACACCGATGCCGAGGCCGGCTGGTTCTTCATGCGCTGGGTGTTCTCGCTGCCCGTCGATGCCGAGCCCGCCCTGCGCGAACGCCTGGACGAGCTGGCCCTCGATCTCGGCATGGACTGGTGGCTGGCGGGCGCCGAAACGCGACCACGTGTGGTCCTGATGGTCTCGCGCGAGCCGCACTGCCTCAGCGACCTGCTGGCCCGCTGGAGCAACGGCGAACTGCCGATGGAGATCCCGGCGATCCTCTCCAACCATCGTGACCTGGAGCCGCTGGCCCGGTGCTACGGCATCCCGTTCGAGCACATCCCCGTGCCGCGCGAGGACCGCGAGACCGCCTTCGCTACCCTGCAGGCGCGACTCGCCGAACTCGCGCCCGACGCCATCGTACTGGCGCGCTACATGCAGATCCTGCCGCCCGCGCTGTGCGACGAATACCCCGAACGCATCCTGAACATCCACCACAGCTTCCTGCCGTCGTTCGTCGGCGCACGGCCCTACCACCAGGCCTTCGCCCGCGGCGTGAAGCTGATCGGTGCGACCTGCCACTACGTCACCGAGGACCTCGACGCCGGGCCGATCATCGAACAGGACGTCACCCGCATCCGCCATGATGACGGCGTGCAGGATCTCATCCGCAAGGGCCGCGACGTCGAACGCTGGGTCCTCGCCCGCGGCCTGCGCTACCACCTCGAAGGCCGCGTCCTCACCCACGGCAACAAGACCATCGTCTTCAACTAGGGAGACGCCCCGCCCTGCCGCGCGGATTCATCTTTCTTAACGCCGCCGCCGGCCGCCACCCGCGTCACCTAACGCACCGCCACCACGACCGGAGACGCCTGGCCTAGACTTGGACCATCAACCGGCGGGGGGTGGCCCATGAACAATACGACGAGCACGCGATCCGGCCTCTTGTCACCGGCCTCTGCGCCATGCACCCGCCCGCGCAAATGGCGGACGCTGAAGGCCCTGGCCGCGGCCAGCCTTCTGGCCCTTCTGGTCCTCCAGCCCCCGGCCGCGGCCGATGCGCTGCCCGACACCATCGAGCGCATCAAACCCTCGGTGGTCAGCATCGCCACCCACCAGCCCGCGCGCAGCCCCCGGGCCCATTACCTCGCCACCGGCTTTGCGGTTGGCGACGGTAGCCTGATCGTCACCAATCACCATGTGATCCCGACGTCCCTGGATCACGAGAACCGCGAACAACTCGTGGTGGTCAGCGGCGAAGGCCGTGACACCTCCATCCACAGCGCGGAACTGGTGGCCCATTCGGCGGACGACGACCTGGCCCTGCTGCGGATTGCCGGGCCCCCGCTGCCACCCCTGCAGCTGGGATCCTCCGATGCCGTGCGCGAAGGCGAACAACTGGCCTTTACCGGCTTCCCGATCGGCATGGTCCTGGGCACCTATCCCGCGACCCATCGCGCGAGCGTGGCGGCGCGCACCCCCATGGCGATCACCGCCCGGCGCTCGAGCGAACTGAGCGAGGCGCGCATCCGGCAACTGCGGGCTGGGGCACCCATGGTGTTTCAGCTGGATGCCACCGCCTACCCCGGCAACAGCGGGAGCCCCGTCTACCGGATCGACAGCGGCGAAGTCGTCGGCGTGATCAATCAGGTCTTCGTCCAGGGCGGACGCGAGGCGGCGGTCGGCCACCCCAGCGGGATCAGCTACGCGGTGCCAGCGGACCGGATTCGTCCGCTGCTGGCAAACGCCCGGGAGTAACCCATCGACGCCCGCACACGTCACGGCAGGCCCTGCCCGGTAGAACGCACGCCCATGGCCGCGTCCCCTCTCGACGCCCCCCGCGTCTTTCGTCAGATCCACATCGACGTGGCGCGCAACGCCACCGATGACTTCAACCCGTTCCATGACGGCGACAAGTGGATGCGGATCCGCGGCAACCCGTTTGGCGGCCCGATTGTGCTGGGCTTTCAACTGGAATGCCTCGCCGAGGCCCTGATCACGCAGGTACGCCAGGCGGAGGGCGACAGCGGGAACATCCGCGAACGGCCATTCCGGAACTACCAGTTCACCTTTGCCGGGGCCCTGCGCCCGGACGAGGCCCTGACCACCGTGGTCAAGCCCACGAACCGGCGCATGGACGAGGCGGGACGGCCGCAACTGTCGAACCGCATCGCGATGCGCACATCCGGCGGTCTGGTGCTGCTGGGACACGTGCGCGACACGGCCACCCCCCGCGCGCTGCCGGACGCGGCACTGCCCCTGCCCGCGGGGTTCGACCTCGACCGGCTCGAGGACCGCCGCGAACTGCCGGACAACGGGTGGTTCCACAAGCGCAAGTTCATGACCAACAGCAACGCGAAGAATCTGCTGTCGGGTTCGCTCGTGCGCCAGGCGGACTACTTCGACGAGCTGGAGGACCGGGTCAACTTTCCCGACATGTTTCCGGCATCCCTGATCTCCTGCGCGCTGCTGGAGAAGGCCCATGCCGATGGCCACGATTTCTATCGCGACCCCATGATCTATACCGCGCATCACATCAGCGTCGACCAGCGTCTGGCGCGCGCCCTGCGCAGCGCCGATGCCCTGCATATGCTGGTGAGCCCGGTCGAACACGTGGACACCTCGGATCGCGGCCTGGCCGGCTCCGGGATGGCACAGCAGCGCTACCGCTGCCTCGGCCTGGTGGCCGGCCCGCGCGTCCTGTTTCGCGCCGAGCTGCTCCTGGCACCCCTAAGCGTAGAGGCGGACCCCGCTACCGGGTAAAGGCCCGCTGGTCGGGTAGACGGGCGGCGGTCGAGCTGCGGGTTCGGGAGCGCGCGGACCTCAGGGAGACGCTGATTGAATCGCACGTCCGCGCTCGAGTCGCTTTTGCGTACGAACAAGGCGCGGTGACTGCGGTGCAGTCATTCTGCACAAGGGAACCGCAACGCCGTTCCCGCGCCCGTTTTTGATCAACAACGGGCGGCCGAGCCCCTGCTTTCTATGGCTTGTGGGGTTGGTGCCCCCCGATTCTGAATGAATATGGCCCGATCCTGCGTTGCGCCCCGAATCCATCCAAAACGGGCGGGTAGAACCACTACCCGCTGCACGACGCGCCTTGTCTCGGAACGTTTGTCTCGAACAACTGGGGGGGGGCACCAACGCGGACGTGCGATTCAATCAGCGTCTCCCTCAGGGTTCGGGCCGTTCCCGCTTCCCCTTGCGCTGGTCCTTGACCGCCTTGCGCACCAGATGAGGCAGGAGCAGGTGGAGCGGCATGCGCAGGTAATGGGAACGCACGTACAACAGCCAGCGCGCGGCGCCGGACCCGACGCCATCGCAGGTCCAGTGATGGGGTATCAGGCCGCGACGGAACAGCCCGTCCATCAGCCCACGCAGAGGCGCCGACGGGCGCGCGCGGGCCAGGGCCGCGAAGGCCGAATCGGGCACGGGGGTCTGCAGGAATTCGCGGCCATAGCGCAGGGCGTAGAAGAGCGGGCGTGCCAGATCCATCTCGAAGGCGCGCGCCGTCAGCCGCTCCCAGAAACCCGGATCCTCGGCCACAAAGTACCGCAGCAGCGCATCCAGATCGGCCAGGTCCCGCAGCCCGTTCTCCAGCTCGCCGTCGTGGAACAGGTGCGTCGCGCTGTGCAGGACCATGTCCACCGGAGCCGGGATATACACACCCGGATAGTCGTCGAGCGGCAGCGCCGCCTGCCACAGAAGATCCGGGTCGGGATGCAGCCGCGCGGTCGGCGGCAGGATGGTGTGGTGCACGTCCAGCACGCTCTTGCGCTGGATATGCGTGAGCGGCGGCAGTTCGTGCATCCACTGGCGGTAGTACCGCTGGTCATAGGCATCGTAGCCCTCGCAGACCCAACCCTGGACAAACAGGTGCTGCTCCGCCTGCTCAATCCGCGCCTGCGGGACGAGGATGTCGACATCGGAGAACTGACGCCCCGGGGCGCAGGGCAAGCCCGCCATGACATAGGCAGCGCCCTTGAGCAGCATCATCGGGATCGCCTCGGGCGCCAGGGCCTCGTGGATCCGCGCCACCTCCCAGCGGACCATGGCGTGCTGACGGTCCGCCAGGACCCGGGCCGCGTGCAGGTGCCGTCGCGGCGCCGGTGGCACCTCGGGCAGTGTCCCGGCCTCCTCGATCAATGCATGCAGCCGCCCTTCCAGGGAGGCCACCCGCGCCACCCGCACCAGCAGGTCCCAGTCCGCCAGCGAAAGCCGCCCGGCCGACTTCGGAGCGCCCAGGACCGCGAGCAGTTGCGTCAGCGCGGAGGATGTCACGCGCCCCCCGCGGTCAGGTCGTTCAGCAGCCCCAGGGTGGCATCCAGATCTGCGTACTCGAGCTCGAGGCACGCACTCTGCTCGATCAGGTCGGCCGCGGCCTCGAAGCCCGCGGCCCCCACCACGCTGTAGTTGAACGACGACCCGACCAGCCGCTGCAGGGCCACGGCCCGGTCCAGCGGCGCAAGGTGGTCACGGCCCCCGGCGGCAAACCGCGGAAAGACCAGCCAGGCCGGTCGCGCCGGGTCACCCATCCGCTGGATACTCGCATCCGGTGGCCGAAGGTGCGCCACGGTCCCCTTGCTGGTGTCATGCGAGGCGGGCCCGATGACCGCCTGCGGGTAGCGCTCGCGGATCAGGTCAATGGCGGCATTCTTCAGGCTGACCGGGCGCGGCAGGGCCACCAGCTGCCCGTCCGTCAGGGAAAGCAGGGCGAATTCGTCCGACAGCAGGCGCCAGCCGGACAGGGTCAGCGCGGCGGTCAGCGTGCTCTTCCCCGCCCCCGGCTCGCCCGGCATCACCAGCGCCCGACCGTTACGTTCCAGCACCGCCGCGTGGATCATCAGGAAGTCGTGGGCGTGCTGGGCAATGCACCAGTTCAGCCCCCACTCGAACAGCGGGTAGGCGTGGGCCAGCGGGAGGGGGCGAAACGGTGATCGACCGTCGAGGAAGAATCGCGCCTGCGGGCGCCAGAGCCAGTGCAGGCCGGAGGCCCGTGCGAGCGTGATGTGAAAATCGGCAAACGCCGCCTGTTCCGGCGGCAGCAACTGCCGGTCGTAGAACAGGGCCAGCGCGCGTTCGACCCGGTCCAGCCGCGAACGCAGCCGGACCACGAACGGGCCCACCTGGAGGGCCACCCCGGCGCCGCGCAGCCCCGCGCGCAGGTCTTCTGGGGCTGTCACGCGTCCCGCGAGTCCGCCGGATCACAGATCAGGTGATGCTCCCGCAACTGACTCAGGCCGGCCTGCATCGCATCCTCCAGCTCCCCCTCGGCGGCTTCGTAACGCTGTTCAAGGTACTCGAACAGGGCCGTCGGCGTCATCGGCCCCTCTTGCAGGGCCTGGAAGAGCTCGGTGAGGGGCGGTTGCAGCACGTGTGTCTCGCCACAGCGCTGATCAAAGACGACCACGGATTCGCCCCACGCCCGCACGTGAGCGACCGGCAGCGAAATCAGTTCGAGGGGTTCTTCGGGAACGGACAAGTGCGCCTCGTTTACCGTACGGCCAGCCGTACCCGGGGCAGCGCCCCGCAGGTCAGCGATTGCCCTTCTGGTTGGACGTGGTGGTCCGCACCTCTACGCATACGCCCAGTTCGTTGCGCGAGTATCCATCCTCGCAGTCGCCCTGGCTGTTGATTGGGCAGAAGCGCTCGTTCATGTAGACGAAGACGTTCTTCACGGCCGTGTACTTGTCCGCGTCATCGCGGGCCATGGAATAGGCCTTCACCACCTCATCCACCGAGGCGCCAAAGTCGATCGAGGTGCAGGCCGCGTTCAGGACCGCCCCCACCGCATGCCAGTCCAGCGATCCACTGCACACGCCACTGGCCTGCAGCACCTCCATCAGCGACGGCGAGCCACTCAGACACTCCGGCTTGTAGCCGAACACCGACTCGAAGGAGGTCGCGCCACCGGGATGCACCGTCGCATCGAAGCTGCGGCACTGGTTGCCCGGTGGATTGGTCTTGTGGCAGGTCCCCGGCGAGTAGCCGGTGCAGTCCCAGGCGAACCAGTTGTTCTTCCAGAAGCCCGGCGTGCAGCCATCGCCCTCGGTGCACTCGTGGTCGATATTGGAGACGTTGGCGGAGAAGATATTACCCGACAGCGAACACTGCCCCTGTGCACCCCAGACCGACTTGGCGGGGAGAGACACCAGCATCGCGCCACCCAGGCCGGCGGTGGTCAGGCGGCGGCGAGTCCGGCTGCGCGGGCCGGACGAAGCCTCGTCCCGATCCACGGGGCTGCCGGACGGATCCTCGCCCTCCGGGCCATGGCTGTGGTTCTGATCGTGTTCGTCACTCATTCTTGCCTGCTCCAGGTCCGTCCCCGGCGTTACGCCGTTCGCGCCGGGGCGCCCGCCTCCACCCGCACCGGGCGATTTTCGGGGCACACTGCAATCAGACGCTTTCCTTGAAGAGTTAGCAAGCGGGATGCCACTTCGTCGAATAACGGGTAACTCACTGATATCGAGGGCCACCCGACACAGGCATGCCTGAGAAAAGGTGCTCGACGCCACCAAGTGCAAAATTTCCCGACAGGGGCTCGGGGGCAGTCAGCGCATCACGCCCTGCGCAACCGCAGAATGAACGAATGGCTCAGCCATGCCCCGGCGACCGGGACCGACTGCAGCACACCACGGGTGCCCCGGTTCTCCAGCAGTGGCTGCAGGCGCGCGAGACGCCCGGGTGCCAGCGGCAACCAGTCCAGCTCCAGCGCCACCAGACCCGCGGCCTCGGCCGTCGCGCGCAAGGCGGCGGGATCGTCGTAGCGCAAATGCGGCGGCTGTCCCCGGCGATGGCGCCGCCACTCCCGAAGCGCCGTGGGCAGACACCGCAGGTTCAGCGCATCGACCCAGGCCTCGCCACCGGGACGCAGGACCCGCCGGATCTCCGCCAGTGCCGGCGCAGGCTCCGACAACGCCTGCATTACGCCAAAGCAGAGTACCCCGTCGAACGCGGCATCCGGCAGCGGGAGCTGCTGGATATCCGCCGCCAGCCACGGGATCGTCGGATTGCTGCGATCCCTCGCCTTCGCCAGGGACGGGGTGGAGTAGTCCAGCCCCCACACCGCATGACCCTGCGCATGCAGCATCCGCGTGTAGGTACCCGCGCCACAGCCGATATCGAGCCAGCGTCCGGGCGCATGGGCCGCGTCCCGCCAGAGACGCTCGAACTGCCGCACGCGGCTGTTCAGGCCGGTCGGCGTCCAGCCGGCGATCCCGGCGTCATCCTCCAGGCTCGCTCCGCGTTCGAGGAAACGCTGGCGCCAGCGGCGCTCGAATCCGGTGTCCTTCATGGCACCCTCGCCGTCATTCCCGCCCCTCGCTCACCTGGCCGATCAGTTCGGTCGCGGCCGTCAGCACATGATCGCGGGAAAACCCGGCGCGGCTCATCTCGTCGTACAGCGTGCGCGCGAGCAACCGGGCCACGCGCTCCGGTGCGTGGGTAATGGGCCCCGTCGCCGCTCCCGGCTGACGGGCCAGCGCCATTTGCGTGAAACTGGTGCGCAGCAGCCCCTTCAGCCGATGGACCAGTACGGACTTGGCCACCACCAGCGCCAGGATCGATGCCATGCGCAGATCCTCCTGCGTCAGCCGCCGCTGATCGCGCGGGGAATCAATATTGATCACACCGATCACCTCGCCATCGAGCACCACCGGCACCGCGATCACGTCGACCGCCTCCACCTCGTGGCAACGGCGGGCGTCGCCGGCAAATTCGGAATGGTGGAGATCGTTGATCAGGAGTCCTTTGCCGGATGCGGCGACCTGTCCCGCGATGCCGGTCCCGAAACGCTGGGACTCCCCGTAGGCCTGCGGCACGAGCGCCCCCTGGTGCGCCTCGACCCGGAGGCGTGGTTCGCCGGTCTCCGGATCCTGTTTGACCAGCATGATCGAGCAATGCCGGCAGTCCATGGCGTGGCCCACCAGGACCGTCAACTGGTGCAGCCCCTTCTCCATGGACTCGGCTTCTTCAACAAACCGGGCCAGCTCGAGCAGGTGCTCGTCAAACGCCTCGAAGGCCTTGTTCATCTCCCGGGATCCAAGGAAGGTCGGTCAAACGAGAGTAGCAGCGGGATTTCCCGACAGGTACCCGCCCCGGGCCATGCCGTCTGCGCGACCGTGAGCCGACACGAAAACCCCCCGGTCTGGCGAAAAGCCAGCACCGGGGGTTACCGGCCAGCTCAGCTGGCTCCAGGCCCGGCCCGCGCCGAAACAGCGTTAGCATCCAAACCGGCTCGCAGCGGCGCCGACGCCACGCCCAGCAACAGCGTCAGGTAAAACAGCAGCGCGATTCGTGGCGAGAAGAACAGCGTGCTGAACAGTCCGATAGCCAAGGCCCCCGTAAGTGCGGCGGCGGCCCCCAGCGCCACCCGATCGCCCGTCAGGCCACGCCGCAGCAGCAGGACGAGGGCGGCCAGGGTGAGCCAGACGAAGGCCAGCAGGCCGAGCCCGCCCTGGTCGAAGTAGATCTCCAGCCACTGATTCTCGACCCGCCACGGGCGAAGGTGATCCGTCGTGAAATACCAGTACCGCCCCAGCTGTCGGAAATCGGCATTGGCCACATATTCACGGCCCTCCGAATCGCGGATCTGCACACTGTAAAATTCGACGACAGACTGCTGCCGCGCATCGACCGCCAGGGACAGCACCAGTCCGCGCTGGAACGGCCACCGGCGCGACTCCATCGGCTCCAGATCGAAACGCCACTGGAAGGACTCGCGCCCTCCCTCCTGCAGACGCATCCCCTCACTGCGACAGGCAAACGAATGCCGGATCGGCTTTTCGCAGACAAACACCCGGAAGCCAGCGGCCTCGGCACCGGCCACCCGCACGCTCGCGGTGTACTGACCGTCGCGGGGCAGACGCACGCGTTGGTTCACGAACAGCGAGTCGCCACCCCCGATCTGCAGGCGCGGCTCACCCTCTTCGCGGCTGAAGGCGAGGTTCGCGGGCAGGCGTCCGTCGCGGTTGCCCGTACGGTAGTGCTCGGGGAAACTGCCTACCCCGCGCCCTAGCAGCGCGGCCAGAGAACCGCCACCGGGCAGTTCCAGGGCCTCGCGCCAGTGGTCTGCACGGGTGCCGAAATCGCGCTCGATCTGGCCCAGACGCTGTTCGGCGAAACCGCCCAGCGTGGTGCCCGCCACCACGGCTATCGCCACCAGCGGCAGCAGCACGCCCACTACCGCGCCGCGGCCCGGGCGCGCGCGCCCGGCCACTGTGGCCAGTACCACTCCGAGCAGCAGGATGGCCACGGCCACCGCCAGACCGAGGTAGCCGCCGCGAGAATAGGTCATTGCGACCGCGTAGGCCGTCCCCAGCGCCAGCACGGCGGTGCCCGCGAGCATCAGGCCGGGACGCTGCCGCCAGCACCAGACCAGGGCCAGCGGAAAGGCCAATACCAGGAAGCTCTCGATACTGGGGCCACCGGCCTGCATCTCCGAGAACAGGCCGGAGAGCCGGTAGCCGCTGTCGAAATCCAGCAGCCCGGGGTAGGTGATCCGTTCCCGCACCACGAAGGCCAGCTGCGCCAGCAGGGCCAGGGCCACGCCTGGGAGAAACCAGCGTGTCACCTGCTCCCGGACCGGAATGGGCGCCACGCGCAACACCGCCAGCAGCACCACCGCCCACAGCAGTCCCTTGGCCACCCGCAGCGCATTCCACTCGTGGGCAAAGTGCACCGCTGCGCCGGGATTCCAGCCTCCGGGCGGCCACAGGGCCAGCGCTAGGCCGATCAGGGTGGAAACGACCAGCAGCCCCAGTGGCCAGCGGATCCCGCGCGGCAGCAGCGATACGCCCGCATGCAGCGCATGGGGCCCCCGCCACAGGGCCACGGCCAGGGTCATCAGCAGGAACAGATCCAGCTCGGAGACGAACAGGCGCCCGTGGTAGAGAGTCAGGTCCAGCGTGGCCAGCAGAATCGGCATCACGACCAGCCAGGCCTGCGGGCGCCAGGCCAGCAAGGCGGCGTAGGCCAGCAACCCCGCGGCCAGCGCGACCGGCGCCACCGGCCAGGTCACCGCCGCCAGCACGGCCACCAAAGCCAGGAGACCGCCAAGGGCCTGCCGCAACCGCTGCAGAGAGCCCTCGACGGGGCCGGGAACGCTCGGTCCCGGGGCTGCATTGCGGGGCTCGTCTCGCGACGCGACGGCCGGTTGCGCGACACCCGCCACGCTCGCGCGTTCCAGCCACTGCAGCGAGGCCGCCATGAATCCGGCCGCCAGCCCGGCCAGAACCAGGCTGGCCGGGTCCGGGCGGGCACCGTCCACGAACAGCTTGGCGGCCTCGACCGCCAGTGCCAGCACCGCCCCCGCGACGACGGCCAGCAGGTTCAACGCGGCCGGTTGCAGCGGATGACGCAACTGCCAGAGCCAGACCAGCCCCCCCAGAGGCGCGTACATGGCCAGGTGCAGCGCGGTACTGCGCAGGGCGTGGATCTCGTCCACGTGGTAGTGGTAATAGAACGGCCACAGGTTCAGGTCGGCCCACTGCGCCCGGGCCGCCTCCCCGTCGGCGTGAAACGCACCGAAGCCGTGGTTGAGCGCGACCAGCAGCAAGGCGTAGGCGACAGCGCCGGTCGCAAGCAACGGCGGGGCGAACTGCTGCAGCGAACGGATCACGCCATGGGGATGCGCGGGCAGGCGGCGGAACAGCACAAGGCCGACCCCCATCCCCAGCGCCCGCAGCAGCACGGAGCGGCCTTCGGCAATCCCCGACAGGGTCGCCAGATTCAACAGCTCCAGAAGCCCCGCCAATAGCAGAGCCAGGGGTATCCCGACCCCCAGCAGCGATGCTCCACGCCGCTGCAGCCACAATGCCAGGAGCAACCCCACCGGCACGCTGACCACCACCTCCAGCATCAGCCAGCTGATACAGCGAACGCCGCCAGTGCAGGCGCCGGCCGCCACCCACCAGCCCCAGGCATCCGATGCCAACCGGGCCCGCAACTCGTCCGCGGCCAGTACAAAGTCAAAGGGGACGAAGCCAACCAGCACGTAGAGCGCGGCATAGACCACCAGGCCGGCGGTCAGGGTCTGCGCACCCGCGCCTTCCAGCACCTGTCGCCAGCGCACCAGCGGATTGCGCAGGGCCAGCCAGGCGAGCGAACCGGCCACGGCCCCGGAAAAGTTACCGGCAATATCGGCGCCCGCGGGGTGCCGATAGGGCAGCCAGACCTGCAGGAACTCCACGCTCGCCGTAACCGCCAGCCCCAGGGCCGCCACAAAGGTGAACACCGCAAACGCCGTCAGTCGATTACGGCGGCCATGGGTCAGCCACGCGGTCCAGAAGAACCCCAGCGGCAAGAACATCAGGGCATTGGCCATAAACTGCTGGCGGCCGCTGGTGCCGGGGCCGGTCAGGCTCATGCCGCGGTAGATCTCCCAGGCGCGTTCCAGACTCATCGAGCCGAATTCGAACGGCAGCAGCGTCAGATAGATCGCCGCCCCCAGCGACAGCCAGGCCCACAGCGCACAGGTGCGCAGGGACAAGGGCTCGTCTGCATTCGCCATCGCGTTCATGCGGCGCTCGGGGATGGGGCCGGGTCATCACTGTATACCCGGTGGAGTCCGCGGAGCAGTAGCGCACAGGAATCGCGACAAGCGTCACGAACGTTTACACCGGCAAGGCCGAACCCTCTCGTATGCCCCGTTGAATCCCGACAAGTCAGTGAGTTGCAGCGCAATGGCACGATTGCTGCTTCGGACGGGACCCAGGATGCCAACAAGGGAGTCGCAGCATGAAAGGACCACTCGCTATTGCACTGATCGCCGCGGGGGCGATGCTAGCCGGAACCTCGGCCCAGGCCGCGTTCATCACTTATTTCGGAGAGGATCTGAACAACTCGGCGACCGTTCCGTTGTCTGAGACCCCCAACTCAGATGCGGCCGAAAGCGCCTTTCTCGGGTCGCTCAGTGGCGTCGGAACCGAGGACTTCGAAGGCTTTGCCACGGGGACCACTGCGCCACTGAATCTGACCTTCCCCGGCTTCGGTGGTGGCACGCTTGACGCGACCCTTACGGGGGACGGCCGCATCAAGACCGTCTCCGAGGGCAGCGCCTTCGCTGGTCGGTACTCCGTATCGGGCACCAACACTTGGCGGGCCGATGCGACGGGAGACGACGGATTCGGCGTGGACTTCGGACAGGACATCGCCGCCTTCGGGTTCTACGGGATCGACATCGGGGACTTCGGCGGGCAACTGCTGATCAATTTCAACCTGAGTTCGGGAGGCGTCCACCAGGAAATCGTCCCGCACACCGTGGGATCGTTCGGATCTACGGACGGCTCGGTCTTCTACTTCGGCGCAATCGCCTCAAGTGAGGACTTTCTGTTCACTTCGCTCGACTTTGACCTGGTCGCAGGGCCGACGACCGACATCTTCAGCTTCGACAATATGACCATCGGTGAACTCGAACAAGTTACGCCAGTCCCGACGCCCGGCACTCTAGTATTGTTTGCTAGCGGTTTGCTGGTAGCCGGATCGATGCTCTGGCGCCGCAAGCGGTCCGACAGCGGCAGCTGAAACATCCACCACGGAGATCTTCGACGGGCTCTGCACCACCCGTCGAAGATCGTTTCGTCGCAAGACCGGGGCGACACCGAACGATGGATTCGATGCCTCCCTGCGAGTGCATCCCGAACCGCTGTTATAAGCGCAGGTCGGTCGATTCCCGCGGGAAGACCGATTTCACGTCGAAGATCACCGACTCCGGGCGTGCCAGCGCCCGGATCGCCTCGATCCCCATCTTCAGGAACTCGCGGTGCGGCACCGCGACAATGATCGCATCGAACTGCCCCGGGTCCGGGGTCTCGGTCACCGGGGTGATGCCGTATTCGTGCTCGGCCTCGGCCGGGTCCACCCAGGGGTCGAAGACGGTTACCTCGGCGTTATAGCCGGCCAGGGTGGCGTGAATGTCGATCACGCGGGTGTTGCGCAGGTCGGGGCAGTTTTCCTTGAAGGTCAGCCCCATCACCAGGATGCGAGCGCCCACCGGGTTGATGCCCTTGCGCACCAGGGCCCGCACCGTGTTGTCCGAGATGTGGGCGCCCATCGAGTCGTTCACCCGCCGCCCGGCCAGGATCATCTCCGGGTGGTGCCCCACCGCCTGCGCCTTGTGCGTCAGGTAGTACGGGTCCACGCCGATGCAGTGGCCGCCCACCAGCCCGGGGCGGAACGGCAGGAAGTTCCACTTGGTCCCGGCCGCCTTCAGCACCGCCTCCGTATCCAGCCCCAGGCGCTCGAACAGCAGCGCCAGCTCGTTGATCAGCGCGATGTTCACGTCGCGCTGGGTGTTCTCGATCACCTTGGCGGCCTCGGCCACGCGGATGCTCTCGGCCTTGTGCGTACCGGCGGTGATCACCCGTGCGTACAGCGCGTCGACGAAGTCGGCCACCTCCGGCGTGGAGCCGGCCGTGACCTTCATGATGGAGGTCACCCCGTGCTCCTTGTCACCCGGGTTGATGCGCTCGGGGCTGTAGCCGGTAAAGAAATCCTGGTTGTGCACCAGGCCGGACTCCGCCTCCAGGATCGGCACGCAATCCTCCTCCGTGGCCCCCGGATACACGGTGGATTCGTAGATCACCGTATCGCCCGGCTTGAGCACCCGCCCCACACTGCGGCTGGCCCCGAGCAGCGGTCCGAGGTCGGGGCGCTTGTGCCGGTCGATGGGGGTCGGCACCGTCACCACGAACACGTTGCAGGCCCGCATCGCCTCCAGGTCCGAGGTGTATTCCAGATGCGGCGTGGCCGCCAGCTTGTCCGCCTCCACCTCGCGCGTGCGATCCACCCCGGCCCGCAGCTGTTGCACCCGTTCCGGGTCGATGTCGAACCCGATGGTGGACCAGTGATGGCCGAATTCGACGGCCAGCGGCAGGCCGACATACCCAAGACCGATGACCCCAATGGTGACTTCATCCAGCGCGGGAAGCGTATGCATAAGATGTCCGTTCTCGTTGCTCTTCGTCATGCGGCACCCCGGCGGGGGCCGTTCTGTCCCTGGACCGCGTCCGGCTCAGGGAAACACGGATCCATGTTTCCCTATTGGCAGGGCGCACAACCCGGCACGCGCGGCCCGATCCCCTCCACACGCCCAGGATTGGGGCCCGGCGGACCGGCATAGGCGCCCCAGACCGGTCGTTCGCGCAGGCGGCCATTGTAATCGCGATCCGCGCCCGCGATTGCGGGCGAACTCACGCTGTCTCCACGTTCCCGCAAACCGCCCGCGCGCGGGTAGAGATCCAGCTCATCCAGTCCCGCATCCGGGGCCACGAGGTAACGGGCCGCGGCTTCGCGTGAGGCCGTAAAATTCTCGGCTCCCGCGATACCGCCTGAGAGCTGCAACGGGTGCCCGGCGAACACGGCGTTGCCCGCCACCACCTGCTCGTGTGCCCGGTCGGGCTCGTCCACCCGAATCCCGAACCCGGTCGCCAGGACCGTGTTGTTCACAATGCGGACCTCGCGAGGCAGGTGATTGTGCGGGCGGACCAGCACCGCATCGCCGACATCATTCACGAACAGGTTGTCGTGGATCAGAAGGTTGCCCTCGCCCTGGAACAGTCGCTCGTGCGGGTTCTGGTAGAACAGATTCCCTTCGATGCGATAGCGGTCTTCAGACCCCGGGCCGGTGGGCGGGAAATGCCCCACCAGCAGATTGGGGCGGGCCCGAGCCCCGTCGCTCCCGCGTTCTGCCTTGTTCAGAAAATTGAAGCGAATCCGCGTCTCGCGCGGGCCCGGGTCCTGATCCGGAATCATCTCCCTTTCCGTCTGGTGCTTGATCTGTATGTTGTACCCCAGAGTGCGGTGCACATGGTTGTGCTCGATCACGCCACCGACAAACGGGCTGGTGCCATCCGGCTGTCCGAGATACATCCCGGTACCCACATCATGGATCTCGTTGTGCCGGATCACCCAGCCCCAGGCCGGCACGCGCGTCGTGATCCCCGTGTTGCCCTGCGAACGGTCATAATGGCGGATGGTCAGGTGCTCCAGCGTCACGTGATGCACGCCGTCACCGCGCGCCTCCGCCACCACCCCCGCAACCGGTTCCCCGCCGCCATCCAGCGTCAGATGCCGGATCACCAGATGTTCCGCATCCACCAGGCTGATCGTGTTCTCCCCGCGGCGCCCGCGCAGCACGGCCGGCTCACCTTCCGCTGGCCCGCTGATCACGATGGGCCGCTCCGGCGTCCCGCGCACTCCGTGTAACCGCAGCGAACGCGGATAGTCCCCCGGCTCCAGCTGCAACCAGTCACCGGGCCCCAGCGCAGCCACCGCCGCCCGGTAGTCCTCCGGCCCAGCCTGAACGACATTCCGGCCCTCATCCGGCAGACCACCGCCAGGACTCGCCGATACCGCCTCAGCGACGATACCGGCAGCGGCCACCGGCATCCAAAGCAGCAAGACGCACGCCGCAAACATTGCGCAAAGCCACTTAAGCAGTACGTGCTCGAAACACCCCATCACCGAACCTCGGTACCGGTATGCGGATTCACGCAGTTCGTGCCGCACCCGTCTTCTGGATCCAACGATGAGCGCCTCCCACTCGGTTGTCACGCGCAAACCCGCATCCCGGATCTAACGAGCTATTCACGAACGGTGCCGCGCGTTCCTGCCGAAACGATAAAGTGATTCGACAGGGATCCGGACCGGGCCGACGAACCCGACAAGGATGCCGAGCCGCGCCCGTTGGCGTCGTCGCGAGCGGGCCCGCCCATGCGCCTACAGGATGTCTCGATAGCCCATGACTGCCCAGCCGCAATGCGAAATCCTGTGCGTAGTCGGCGCACGGCCGAACTTCATGAAGATTGGCCCGGTGATGCGCGCACTGACAGACGCCGGCATCAGTGCCCAGCTCGTGCATACCGGCCAGCACTACGACCCGGCGATGAACGAGCGCTTCTTCACCGATCTGAACATCCCGTACCCGGACATCAACCTGGAGGTCGGCTCCTCCTCCCACGCCGTCCAGACCGCCGAGGTCATGAGCCGCTTCGAACCGGTACTCGACCGCCTGAATCCACAGGCCGTTCTGGTCGTGGGCGACGTAAACTCCACCATTGCCTGCGCCCTGGTCGCGGCCAAGAAGGGGATCGGCGTCATCCACGTAGAGGCCGGCCTGCGCAGCTATGATCGACGCATGCCGGAAGAGATCAACCGGGTCCTGACCGACCAGATCTCCGATCTCCTGTTCACAACCGAAGGACACGCCATCGACAACCTCGCCCGCGAGGGGATCGAACGCGAGCGCGTCCACTTCGTCGGCAACGTGATGATCGACACCCAGCTTTACAACCTGGACCGGGCCGCCCCCTGGAGCGACTCCCTGCAGGCCGCGGGCTTAGACCCGGCCCGTTTCGCCCCGGACGGCGCTTATGGCGTACTGACCCTGCACCGCCCGTCCAATGTCGACGATCCGGCAACCCTGGAACGCCTGATCACCACCCTCGCGAGCATCGCCCGCGAGCTGCCCCTGGTCTTTCCACTGCACCCCCGCACCCGTGATCGGCTGCGGGCCTCCGGGCTGGAACACCACCTGAACGAGGCGGCCATCGCGGTACTGCCACCAGCGGGCTACCTGGAAATGCTGGGCCTGATGAAGGACGCGCGAGTGGTCCTCACCGACTCCGGCGGCATGCAGGAAGAGACCACCGCCCTGGGTGTCCCCTGCATCACCCTGCGGGAGAATACCGAGCGGCCCATCACCATCGACGATGGCACCAATGTCCTGGTCGGACACGACCCGGAACGCCTGCAGGCCGCCTTCCGTGACGTCATGGACCATGGGGGCAAGAAGGGCCGCGTGCCGCAGTACTGGGATGGCCGGGCTGGGGAACGCATCGCGGCCGTCATCGCCCGATGGCTGGGGCAAGAACCGCGCGCCCAAGCCACGGGCTGACCGCCATGCTGCTGCGCTCGCTGCTGTCCCTGATGTCGCCCGGCGGCGCCCGCGCACGCCTGTCCATCCTGATCTACCACCGCGTACTGCCCGCACCCGACCCGTTGTTGCCTGGCGATCCGCACGCCGACGACTTCCGCTGGCAGATGCGGCTCCTCGCCCGATCCATGAACCCGCTTCCACTGGACGAAGCCGTGGACCGCCTGCGGGCCGGCGCGCTGCCCGCCCGCGCAGTCAGTGTGACCTTCGATGACGGCTATGCCGACAACGCCGAGGTCGCCCTGCCCATCCTGCGCGAGGAGGGCGTCCCGGCCACGTTCTTCATCGCCACCGGGTATCTCGACGGCGGACGCATGTTCAACGACACCTTGATCGAGACGGTGCGCCGCCTGCCGAAAAATGCCGACCTGGGCCCGGAAGGCCTTGGCGAGTGGACGCTGGAGACCCACCAGGACCGGCTGAAGCTGATCCACGCCCTGATCAGCCAGTTCAAGTACCAGCCCGCCGAGCAGCGAACCGCCGGTACCGAGGCACTGGCCCGGCGTTTCGGGATCGATCTGCCGAACGACCTGATGATGACCCGCGCCCAGGTACACGAGCTGGCAGCGGCGGGCATGGGGATCGGCGGGCACACGGCCACTCACCCGATCCTGACCGAAGTGGATGCCGACACCGCCCGCGCCGAGATTCAGCGCGGCAAGACCGATCTGGAGCAGATGCTGAGCCGGCCCCTGCGGCTGTTCGCCTACCCGAACGGCCGTCCCGGCCGCGACTACGCCGCCGAGCACGTCCGGATCGCGCGCGACTGCGGCTTCGATGCCGCCGTCTCCACCGCCGCCGGCGCCGCACGCATCGATTCCGACCCGTACCAGCTTCCGCGCTTCACGCCCTGGGACCGCACCCCCATGCGCTTCGGCCTGCGCCTGGCCCGCAACCTCGCCGAACCCCGCGAGCGCCAAGCGGCATGACCACCCGCGTCCATATCACGGTCGACACCGAGTTCAGCATCGGCGGGGCCTTTGCCGATCCGGAGAATCGGACACCGGTCGGGCCTCCATCCGTGTACTGCGAGCGCCAGGGCCGCTCGGAAGGCCTGGGCTATCTGATGGCGACCCTGGAACAGCACGGTATCCGCGGCACCTTCTTTGTCGAGGCCCTGAACACCTGCTTTTTCGGCGACGAGCCGATGGGAGGCATTGCGCGCGAGATTGCCGCGCGCGGGCATGACGTGCAGCTCCACCTGCACCCCTGCTGGACGTACTTCGAAAAGCCGGACTGGGCCCAAAGGCTCCAGGTAGACCCACCGAACGACGACATCACCCGCCGCAGCGAGGACGAACAGGTGCGCCTGATCCAGATGGGCCAGGACACGTTTCGCCGCTGGGGGCTACCCGCCCCCGGCGTCCTGCGCACCGGTGGACTCAAGGTCGGACTGGGCGTGTACGCGGCGATGCGCCAATGCGGCATCGGGATGGCCTCGAACATCGGCCTCGCGATCTTCCGTCCGCACGAACCAGAGTTGCAGTTGTTCGCCGGGCACCACGATATCGACGGCATTCGCGAGTTCCCGGTCACCACCTACTCCGACTTCCGCTGGCCCGGGCGGCGCCACCACAAGACCCTCACGATCACGGGCTGCTCCTGGCCGGAGACCCGCACCGTCCTGAAAAAGGCCTGTGAACAGGGGATATCGGATGTCGTGGTCCTCACCCACCCATTCGAGTTCGTCAAGCACCGGGGCGACGCCACCCGGCCGCCGCCCATCGATCGCGTGACTCGACACCGCCTGGAGCGGCTGTGCGAGTTCGTCACGGAAACACCCGGTCTGGAGGCGGCCTGCATGAGCGCACTCGGCCACGCGCCGGCGACACCCCATGAAGATACGCTGGACGTGCCCGCCTACCGCGCCCTGGGGCGCATCCTGGTCAACCGTTTCAACCACGCCCGGGTCGGGGTGTAGGCATGCAGACCCGGGCAGCGACGCAGCGCGGTGATGATGCCCGGGCAACGGGCTGGCAACTGCGCGAGGCTTCGCCGGACGAGGCCTTCGCTCCCCCGGCGCCGGGTACCATGATGGAACATGACCCGGAGTGGCTGCTCGCCATTCGCCACCCGGGCCACGGCCGCGTGCTGCTGGCCGAACAGGACTCCCGCCAGTTACCGATCTATGTCCACGACGGGGCCCTCAGCTTCGTCCTCGGTGGCATGGCCCTGCGGCGCATCGAGATCCGGCGTCACGTACTCACCGGCAACCTGCCCGACTGGTCACGAGACGACCTGACCGCCATCCTCTCCGCGCTGAGGGGACAGCTGGACAGCCGTGGTGTGGTGTTCCTGATCGGTGTGGTCGAAGGCGAGCCGCTGTGGCAAGCCCTGCACTCCGTCGAGCTTCGACGCGATTATCACGTGCTGCAAAGTGGCCACACCGATGTCCGTCGAGGCATCGACCTGCCCCCATGCTTTGATGACTACCTCGGTAGTCTCCCGCGTGACCATCGCAAGGACCTGAAACGGCGAGAACGCCGATTTGACCGGGAGTTCGGCCCGCGCGCGGAGGTCCGGGTCATGACACAAGCAGACGAACTCAAGTCCTTCCTTGAACAGGTGGCCCCAGTCTCCCGCCGCACCTACCAGCACCGGATCCTGAAGCTCGGCGTAGGGCCCGGCGGCGCCATCGAGCGCCAGCTACTGGCAGCATCGGATAAAGGTCGAGCGCGCTGCTATGGCCTGTACGTCGACAACAACGTCATCGCCTGGCGGATAGGTTTTCTCCATGGCGGCACCTACTTCAGTCACCACGTAGGATTCGATCCGGACTTCAGCGACTGGACGCCTGGGATGGTGCTGCACATCAAGTCGATCCGGGACCTGGTCTCTCTGCATCCCGCTGCGCAACGCATCGACCTCCTCCACGGCGACAATCCGGCCAAGCGCAAGCTCGGCAACCGTGCGCACAACGAGGGCAAGTTCTACCTGTTCCCCCGGGACTGGCGCGGCACCCTGCGCTACGCAAGCCTCGGCGTTTTCAACAGCGCGTCGGATGCAGTCTCGACGCTCGCCGGGCAACTGCAAATCAAGGGTGGCCTCAAGCGTCGCCTGAAGAAGCGCTGACCGGCGAGATCCCAAGGCCCCGACCCACCCCGGGTGTGCCAACCAGCCGCCCGGAAAGGCTGCTTACAATCCCCCCCGCCGGCCGCCAGCCCGCACGCCGGAACGCCTGGCGCGACGCCAGATTGGTGGAGCGCACATGACAAAACGCGCGGCCATAGCCTTCCTGGAACAGGGCCTCGCAGGCATGTCGCAACAGGATCTGGGCGTACCCGTGACCACGCTCGGCTGGCGGTGTGTACAGGAAGGACACGAAGAAGGCATCGCTCGGCAGGCAGAAGCGCAACGGAATCGGCGTGGACACATCGAATTCGCCGAACTGCACGTTGAGCTGGGAGACGATCCGTCCATTCGACTCCAGCGCATGGATGCGCCCCCCCTCGCGCAACAGGCGACGAGGGGATCGGCCGGTGTGTCCCGCGATGGCCCGGGCATGCTCCTCGGGCAAACCATCGAACCCCGCCACATCAATGAACTGGTGATGACGCGCATCGGCCGGCATGCCTCGGGATTGGCCACCATGCGGCGTATTCGCACCCAGTTGATAGAGCCAGTGCACCTGGATGCCGGTCACGCGCTTCAGCAACCAAAGCGAGGAGGCCTCGAGCGTCATCGGTGACAGCCGCAAACGGCGCACGAGCTCTCTCGTCTCAACCGGCCGAGGCGGCCCTGGCATGACGCTTGGCCCGCCCCTTCAGCCGCAGGCGGCCAAGGGCGGCGCTGACCAGGCGCGAAAGGTCCGTTACCGCCAGATACGAGTACACCAGGGCGCGGTTACGCCAGGACGGGCGCAACAAGTACAAGTCGGCGCAAAAGCGGGCATCCTTTCCGAACAGCGACTTGTGCGCCCCCTCACCCGGGCTGAAATCAAACAGGGCAAACCGACCCTCGCGGAACAGCGCCTCCAGCACCAGCCACTGCAGGACCGTGCCGGGCGACAGGTCGGCATGTTCCTGGAGGTATCCGAGGAATGCATACCGCAGGATTCCGTCATCGATCGGACAATACAAATATGCAATGGGCTGCCCGTGCAGGAACAGCAGGTAGCCCCGCACCCGCCCCTCGCGCGCACGCTCCAGCATCTGCTCGATGAATCCCTCGCTGCCCGGAAGCCCCGCATCCAGCAGCCGTTCCTGATAGGTCCGCGACGAGACCTCGCGAGCCAGCTGATGAAATTCCTGTATACCTTCTGGCGTGTCGTACTGGCGCCAGTCCACCGCGCCTCCGGAAGCGTCTGCCAGCTTGCGCACCTTGCGGCGCATGCTCGACCTCGATTTCGAGGAAAAACGCGCCTGATAGGCCTCCCAGCCGGTCGTCAGGTCAATGAAGTGGCGCTGGTACTGCCGCGGCACGAAGCGCAGCCGCCCCCGGAACCGCGAGATGCGGGGCAAAGGCGCCTCCACCGGCATGGAGCGGATCAGGCAGTCCTCCTCCGGTGCAGCCGCGAGGATCTGCTCGGCATGCTCGACACGAATCCGGGTAAACGGGAGCTGCAGCACCTGCATCGTGCGCACCGGCTCCGCCAGCGTGCGATACCCGAAGCGGAAGGGCAGATACACGCTCTGCCGCGCCAGCGGCAACGCCGAGGGCTCCACGGAAGCGGCAACGGCGGTGCTCACACCAGGATCTCCACCGGTTCCGGATGGCTCAGAAAGCGCGTCGGGCTGGCGGTATAGCCGTAGGCACCCGACTGGAAGACCACGATCAGATCGCCCACATCGGCACGCGCCAGCTCCATCTGCTGGGCCAGCACGTCCAGCGGGGTACACAGCGGGCCGACCACGTTCACGAGCTCACGCTCGTGGCCATGCACCCGGTTGCCCACCACCACCGGATAGTTCTTGCGGATCACCTGGCCGAAGTTGCCGGAGGCGGCCAGGTGGTGGTGCAGCCCGCCGTTCGTAACCAGGAAGACCTGACCACGGGACTCCTTGCGGTCCAGCACCTCGGCCACGTAGATTCCGGCCTCGCCAACCAGATAGCGACCCAGCTCCAGCATGATCTCCGCATCCGGCAGCGCATCGCGCACCCCCGGCAGGCGGTTCTCCAGGTGTTCCGCGATGGGCCCGAGATCCAGCGGCTGATCCCCCGGGAAATATGGGATGCCGAAGCCACCGCCAATGTTCAGCATCTCGACCGGCCCCGGTGCCGACTCGGCCAGGCGCAGGGCGAGATCGAAGGTATGCCCCTGCGCCTCGACCAGGGTTTCCGGGCGCAGGTTCTGTGAGCCGGAAAAGATGTGAAACCCGCGGAAGTGCAGGCCCAGCTCGCCGATACGGGTCAGCAGCTCGGGCACACGCTCGGCATCCACGCCGAAGGCCTTGGGGCCGCCGCTCATGCGCATACCGGAGCTTTTCAGCTCGAAGTCCGGGTTCACCCGGACGGCCACGTGCGCCTGATGCCCAGTGCGCGCCGCGATCGCACCCACCCGCTCCAGTTCGGTGGGCGATTCCAGATTGAGGGTGATTCCGGCCGCGACGGCCGCCTCCAGCTCGGCGATCGACTTGCCCGGCCCCGCGAAGCTGATATCCCCGGGGCGGGCCCCGGTATCCAGCGCCACCTGCATTTCCCGCTGCGAGGCCACGTCCAGGCCATCCACCAGGCCGGCCATGTGCTGCACAACGGCCGGCATCGGGTTGGCCTTGATCGCGTAATGCAGCGACAGACCGTCCGGCAGTGCGGCGCGCAATTGCGCCACCCGCCGGGTCATCGCCTCCCGCGAGTAGGCGTAGAAAGGGGTCTGCCCAACACGTGCGGCCAGATCCACGAGCGACTGGTCGCCGAGCTGAAGGCAGTCGTCCACCACCGCGAACTGACCCATCGCACTGTGGCCGGGGCGCGTATCGTTCATGCCGGAACGCCCTCCCGGAACAGATCACCGAATTCCGCGGCAAGCAGCTTGCGGTCGATCTTCCCGTTGGTATTGCGCGGCAATGGCTCGGCGCGCAACCCGACATGCGCCGGCAGCATGAAGCCCGGCACACGGGGGCGCAGGGCCTGGATCAGGTCGTCCGGGTCCAACTCCGGCGCCTGCGGCAGGGCCACCAGCACAATCGCCTGGCCCAGATCCGGGTGCTCCACCCCCAGCGCCGCGGCCTCCGCCACCAGCCCCGTGGCATAGACCGCCTCTTCCACCTCGTTAGGGCTCACGCGGTATCCCGAGGTCTTGATCATCTCGTCCCGGCGGCCCACGAAATACAGGAAGCCGTCCTCGTCCATGCGCACCGTGTCGCCGGACCACACCGCGATCTCGGGCAGCGGGGTACCGGACGGCTGGCCGGGCGCCGGGCGGAACCGCTCGGCCGTACGTTCCGGATCGTTCCAGTACCCCATGGCGACCAGGGCGCCACGATGCACCAGCTCTCCCGGCTCGCCGGGGGCGCAGGGGCTGCCATCCTCGCGGACCACCTGGATCTCCGCATTAGGGATCGCCCGGCCCATGGAGCCGGGGCGCCGATCAAGCTCCATGGGCGGAAGATAGGTGGACCGAAACGCCTCGGTCAGGCCATACATCAAATAGCAGTCGGTGCCGGGCAGTGCGGCTCGCAGGGCCGACAGCGTCTCCTTCGGCATCGCGCCACCGGAGTTGGTGAGATAGCGCAACGTCGCCCGCGCCGCCTCGGGCCATTCCAGACGCGCAAGCTGGATCCAGAGCGGAGGCACGGCCGCCAGCCCCGTGATGCCGTAACGCTCCACCGCCCGAATCACGTCGCGCGGGAGCAGGTAGTTCAGCAACACGGCCAGGGCCCCGGTGCGAAACGCCGTGGTCAGCTGGCTCAGGCCATAGTCGAAGCTGAACGGCAACACGGCAAGGATTCGATCGTCCGGCCGATTCTCCAGGTAGGTCGACACGCTTTGTGCACCCGCGACCATGTTGCGATGCGAGAGCACGACCCCCTTGGGACGTCCGGTACTCCCGGAGGTATAGAGGATCGCCGCCATGTCGGTATCGATCACCCGGTGCCGGCGCAGGCCGTCATGCTCCGGCGCGGCATCCCACATATCCACTCTCACATGCCCGACCTCGCCATCGCCCGAGTCTTGGCTCGGCTCCCGCCCTACCAGCAGCACCGTGTGCAAATCCGGGCAGTCGGGCAATACCGTCCGCAGCGTCACCAGTCGGTCGGCGGAGGTCACCAGGATGCGCACGTTGCAGTCGCGCAGGATATGCGCCACCTGCTCCGCCTTGAGCAACGGGTTTACCGGCACGAAGACGCCGCCGGCCCGGCTGGCGCCGAACAGGGCGTGCACCGTCTCCGGCCGCTTGTCGAGGTAGACCGCCACCCGTTCCTGACGCCCCAGACCGCACCCCAGAAGGCGCCGGGCGGCTCGATCGATACCGGTCGCCAGCGTCGCGTAGTCCTCGCCCTCGTCCCGATAGCGCAGGGCCGGGGCGGCCGCTGCGCTATCGGCTTGCATCCATACGGAATCGTGCACAAGAAAGGACATCTCGGCGCCCGGGGCTATCGGAAACTGACGGCTCGATCATACCCCAGGCACTAGCCGCTTCCGGCCGCGGCCCGGGCGCACCGTTAGTAGCCCGTTCGTCGGCCCGGGGTTACACGGGAGCGGCCGCGTGTAACATGCGACGAAACGGGCCATGAGCCAGCCCCTATCGCCTGAACCAGCCACAGCGGCGCGAGGTTCGAACTGCATGCGTGACTACCTGCTCGCCCTGATCGTCGTCGTGCTCGTGCCCCTGATCGTGCGCTACGCGTGGATCGGCATCCTGGCCTGGTTCTGGGTCGGGCTCTTTGCGCCCCAGTGGCACACCTGGACCTTCATGCGCGGCGCCCCGCTGGCCACCTACCTGGGCGGGGCCACACTGATCGCACTGTTCCTGGCGAAGGACCGAAAACCCTTCCCGTTCACCCGCGAGACGGTGATGCTGTTCGCTCTGGCGGGCTATTTCGCGATGACCAGCTATTTCGCGGTCAACTCCAGCGGGGCGTGGGACTTCTGGATCCACTTCATGAAGATCCTGCTGATCACTTTCATTACCCCGCTACTGATCTACGGCGAACGCCGCATCGTGTGGCTGTTGCTGGTCATCACCGCCTCGCTCGCGTTCTACGGGTTCAAAGGCGGGATCTTCGCCGTTCAGACGGGTGGCGCCCACATGGTCCTCGGCCCTACCGGTTCGTACCTCTCCGGCAACACCTACATCGGGCTCGCCATGCTGATGATCCTGCCTCTGATCCTCGTATCCGCCCGAATGTTCCACCAGCGCTGGTCGGCCGACCTCGGCTTCGAGTTCCTCAGTCGCTTCTCGCGCCCGATCGGGTGGTTCCTCTATGGCGTCTTCTGGCTGACCGCCATCGCCATCCTCGCGACCCACTCGCGCGGTGCGTTCGTCGGCCTGCTGGCAATTGTGCCCCTGCTCTTCTGGCACATGCACAAAAAGTGGCTGATGGTGCTCGTCGGCTTCTTCCTGGTCGCGGTCGTCGGCGTGACCGCACCAGAGCCCCTCGTCGAGCGATGGCAGACCATCGAGACCTACGAGGAAGACCAGTCCGCCATGCAGCGCATCCAGTCCTGGGGCGTGGCCTGGAACATGGCGCTGGAGCGGCCCCTGACCGGAATGGGCTTCCGGAACGCGGCATTGGGCTATGACTGGTGGATCGGTTATGCGAACTTTGAAGGCCGATGGCGCCACGTGCTGTCTCCCCACAGCGTGTACTTCGGGATATTGGGCCAACACGGATTCGGCGGGCTGGCGGTATTCCTGCTACTGATCGCCTTCACCTTTCACACCCTCAACCGCGTCCGGCGAACGGCACGTCAAAGAACCGGAGAGATCTGGCTATCGGAATACGCCTGGGCACTCCAAGTGGGGCTGGTTGGCTACCTGATATCCGGCATCTTCCTCGATGTCGCCTACTTCAACCTCCTGTACGCCTTTGTCGCCCTGGCCGTCATCATGCGCAGAGAACTGGAACAGGCCCCACAGCCCGCCACGGCTCCGGTCGCCAGCGGGCCGGTACAGCCGGAACCGTCCTCCTCTCCCGACCTCGACCCCGATCCCGATCCCGATCCCGATCCCGCACCGGTCAAGACGGAAAGCGACACGGTCGTGTCCGGCACCCTGATGGGGCCATCG
This sequence comes from Thioalkalivibrio sp. ALE16, assembly GCF_000381305.1. NCBI lineage: Bacteria > Pseudomonadati > Pseudomonadota > Gammaproteobacteria > Chromatiales > Ectothiorhodospiraceae > Thioalkalivibrio > Thioalkalivibrio sp. ALE16. Next base: position 74,150 of record NZ_KB906356.1, on the reverse strand, counting down.
TCATCCCGAAGCTGATTCCAGTTGTGGATAACGGCCTGATGGAGTCCTTCACGATCAACGCTACCTCTACCCAGACGACGATCGCGTTGGACAAATGCATAAACAGCCTGACCGCAGCGCTACGTGCCAACACCCAGCCCGGGGTGGGCCTCTACGATCCAGCGGACGAAGCCCCCACGCCGGGGGACCACTACGGACAGACCGCCGCCGCGCTGGCACTCGCCACCCAGGGGGGTTCCGATGCCGAGTTTTGGCACCACCCCCTGGAGGCATGGGAGGCCTTGCCGGCGCACCAGACAGGGCACGCCCCCTTCAACCGATTCCTCCTGAATCTGCTCGCAGAGCACCTCGAGCAATCCGGCGCATCCGCAAGCGAGGTCTCGCACATTCGACGCCTGGCGCGACGGTGCAAGCTTTCCCGCGGATATCCCTCCAACAACTGGTCCCTGCTGGCCCGGTTATGTGAACTACAGGAAGCCAGCGGCAACGCCAGAATCCGTGCGCATGCGCGCCTGCGAGGGCTCTTTGACCGCTGGATCACGCCTTCCGGTGCATTCGTCGATTACCCGGCCCGCCCCGGAATACCGGCACGCGGGGCGACGCCCGCGGCCTACCACCACAAAGCGCTGTTCGTAGCGGTCATGGCTGCGGAGTACGGGAACCAGGATGTGTGGAAACCCATTATTAAAAGGTTGCTGACCTGGAGCCTTTACGTATGGGACGGCCACGGCCACGTCGGTGGCCTCGGGCGGAGCAGCCACGCGCTCTTCGGAGACGCCTGCCTCGTGGCAAGCCTGCTACTGCTTGGAGCAGCGGAAGACTGGCACCCCAAGACGGCGCCCGGTCGGATGCTCGAGGGCGTGCTGGAACGCTGGGCCCACCAGGTCCGGCCGGACGGTTTTCTCGGGCTGAATCCCGCAGACACCGCAAAGCCCAGGACTGGGTGGGATGACTACATGCATCTGTCCGTCTATAACGCCTGGACGGCGGCTCTTGTCGCATGGTCACGCGGCAAAGCCGGCCGCACTGAACGCGATCGAATTTTCCCCTTGGAGGAATGTGAGTCCGCACCACCCGCCTGCGACGGCTTGGAAATCCTGAGGGTCGGCGACCCTTCCGGAACACTTGCTCTGGTCTCGGCTCGCGGACAACCCCCGCAGGGCTTCAGTCGCGACACCGTGGAACTGCGCTATGCCGGTGGCATACCTCTGCACGTGACCTGGCAGGGCAAGGTTCTGTGTCCCGCTCCTGTGCGAATCCCCGCAAAAACGCTGCTGGAGACGCCGGCTCTGGCCGGCTGGACGCCCATCTTCCTGATCGACGGGCAGCTGTTCGGGCTCACCGACTTCGAGCGCTGCGAAACCGACGCCTCGAAGGAATACCTTCAAATAACGCTCTGGGGACGCCCACGCCCGCTGCTTCGCCCAGTTGAAAAGGGTCTCCCGAAACGGGCTCTCGCAGCGCTGGACTGGCGACTACTGGGTGGCGCGCTTGGGCGGCGAGCCGCCCTTCAGAGACACGCCTTCCCGCCCTTGGCTGCCACCCTTTCCCTGACCATTTCACTACGGAGACCCCGTCTCAGTCAGCGGCTCGAACTCGAATACGACGGGCAGCACCCGCTCACTTACCTGAACCCGGGCGGGCACACGGTGACCGACCTGCCAATGGCGGAACGTTCCTTCCAGTGGGAAACGAAAGGCACCTCAAACGGCCATCCATCGAACGAATGGCTTGAGAGAGCCTTGCCCTCTGCCATCGCTGGCGGCAGGGGGGGTTGCCAAAGTCCCGAACGTATCGCGAAAGGTTCTTGCAGGTCCGAGCTGATTCTGGAATGGCCCGCTCGCGTGTTCGATATCGCAGGTTCGCCATGCTAGGACGACAACATCGCCTACCCTGGAGGCCGCCGTCCCTTTACTCCAAGGTGGCCAGCGACCAGGCGAAGAACATTCGGGAGGAACAGGACAGTCCCTGTCGGATCGCGGCGCAGTGTCGCCCGGACCTGTGCCCAGTCGAGCGGCTTCCGGTGTCTCAGCTGGTGCAGCACCGCGGCCACGAAGGCACGCCGCGAGTCGGCCAGTTGCCCCCGCACAAAAGCACGCTGCGATGCATCAAGCCGGATCTCATCCAGCACCATGCGCGACAGCGCAATGTAATTGGATGTCAGACGCAGGTATCCGTCCGTCTTCCAACCCGATTTGTCGAATATATTTACGCCCTCGCCTTCCTCCGCATAGATGCGGGGCGAAAACGCTACGCGGCCCAGCGACTGCCCCAGTGTGAGCTTGAACAGCCGATCTTCGCCTTGAAAAAGACTCTCGCGGAAGCGAATCCCGGGGAATCGGTCAAGACGGAAAGCCATCGTTGTCGGGCCAATCACATTGCTTCGCCGAACCAAGAGATCGAAAAAACTCCCTACGTACTCGTAAACATCATGATCTGGGTCCACCAGGCGGTGCCCGCCTGGATGGATATTCTGGCTCTGGACATCGGACCACTCGAACCGCGACACCGGAATTCCAACCCGGCGACTGTTTCCTACGAAGAGATCGAACCCCTGGTCCAGCGCGCGGACGGCATCTTCCAGGAAGGGGCCGATCCATTCGTCATCAGAGTCCAGGAAGGTCACGTAAGACGCGTAGGGTTCGACACGGCGGAGTCCCGTATTCCGGGCGGCCGCCGGCCCGGCATTCTTCTGGTGAACGATTTCGACAGGGCCATCCCTCAGCAGATCACCGATCTCTTCCTCGGCAGGCAACGGAGACCCATCGTCGACCACCACGACGGCCGTATCGACGCCGGTGGCATTCTCCAGCACCGAGCGCACGCACTGGCGCAGAAGCCCTCGCTTACGCTGGAAATACGGTATCACCACCGCAATCTTTGCAGGATTCACGGACATGGCGTTCTCTCCATGAAGAGGCCTAAACAGTCGCCCTGTGGCGCTCACGGTCATCCGCCCAAATCCGGAGCCCGGGGAGCATCCCTGAATTGTGCTGGAGCCCTAGATGTATCTCTATAGCTATCGTAAGCGCCCCAACTTTGGCGATGCCCTCAACGACTATCTCTGGCCGCATTTTATTCAAGCGCCTCTGGAGAAGACGCCAGGATCCCAAGAGGTATTTGTGGGAATCGGAACCTTGCTGAATGAACGCCTGCCCCCGAAGGGCGTATTGCACATCTTTGGCAGTGGCTCCGGCTACGGAAATGTTCAGCCCGATGCCAAAGCTCGCTGGCGGGTGCACTTTGTTCGCGGGCCATTGACCGCCAACACTCTTGGATTGCCGCCCGAATTCGCCATTTCGGACCCGGGCCTGCTCGTTCACGAAACACAGAGCCTGAACTGCACCAAGGACATCGACTGCGCCTTCATGCCCCACCACGGCCTCTACTCCGAGCACATGAAGGCGCTATGCGAGCAGGCCGGGGTTCATTTCATCCACCCCGAGGAACCTTGTGCCAGCGTCCTCGACCAGATCGGACGTTCGCGCCGCCTCATCTGTTCTGCCATGCACGGCGCCATTGCCGCGGAAGCCCTGCGCGTGCCCTGGTTACCTGTCATGACCAACCGGGAGATGTTGCTTTCCAAGTGGGAAGACTGGGCCGCCTCAATGGACACGTCGATCCATTTTCGAAGCCTCCCGGTTATCTGGTCCAGGCCTCCCTCCTCCTTGGCAGGGAGGGCGGTCGCCGGACTCAAGGCGGTCGCCTTCCGTCAAAAACTGGCTCAGCTGTCTCGAAGCCAGAGCTTTCAGCTTGGCAAGGATGCCGTCTTGAACGACCGGTTGACGCGAATTCAGGAACGGATCGAAAACTTTAACAACCAGCAACGCCTCCCGAGGGAGGCGTAATGACAACCCTGCGGCATAACGCAGCAGGCTGCATACAGAGGATGGCAGACATTTCTCGATCCACTAATGCGCCGGGTCCACCCGGAGAGATCCCATGCAGAGGGACGGCATGAAGCTGATTAACCGCACTGGACTGCCAACGACACTACGAGAACGGCTCGTTCACGATGTTCAACGACACCGGGGCTCCACATCCCCCCCTCACCTTCATCGAGTATGGGTCCAGGACTATCCGTACTCCCGCATCTTCCGGCTACATTTCGTCGACACGGGAGGCTCTTTCCTGGTGTACCTTAAAGGCCTTCCGCGTTGGGTCAGCGGCATGGAAGCAGAGGTCCGGGCGGAGAAACTTCGAAAGGAGTACGCCACACTCCAACGCGTAAGTGCCGCGCCTCTTCTGACCGAGCCGAGCACTCCGGATCCCATCGGCTATTACCCCGACTACAACGCCCTCGCCATGAGCGCCCTCCCCGGGAAGCCGCTCAGACACTTGCTTGCCGAGCACATGTCCGCGTGGAACCCGCGCTTGCTACTCGATCTGAAGGAGCCTGTGCGCCATGTGGGGGGCTGGCTACGCGAATTGCACACACTAGCCGATGACGATACCGACACGTTCGAGGCAGACTCGCTTCTCGAATTCTGCGAGGCACAGGTCATTCGCATTTCGAACCAACGGATCCCCTGGCTCCCACCGGACTACCTCACGAAATTCGAACGCGTGGCCCAGGACATCATCTCGAGGCAACCGGAGACCCAGCTTGCAACCACCTTTTGTCACGGAGACTACAAGTCTCACAACATCTGGATCGCTGATGGACGCATACAAGTGCTTGATTTCGGGAACTCGGGCATGGACATACCAATGGTGGACGTCTGCTCGTTCTGGGTCGAACTCGAATGTTCCAAATGGGAACATCTCAATTCCGCACGCGCACTTGGCCAACTGCAGGACGCCTTTCTGGATGGCTGCTCAGTAAATCACCAGAACAATCCGCTGTTCGAACTTGTCGCCGCGCGATACTTCCTTCTACGCCTCGCTAACGGAAGCGACACATTTCCGCAGGTCCGGCGCCGCAAGGCACTGGAAGCCCGGGTACTATGGCATTGCAGGAAACGGCTTCTGGACCTCCTTCAACGCTACGCCTGAATGGCGCACTCGACCCGCCTTCACTCCATGACACTCCATATGAGCAAACCTGTACGCAACATTCTCTGGACTGGGGGGTTTGACAGTACCTTCCGAGTTTGTCAGATCCTCGCTGAGTCCAGTGACGTCATCCAACCTCACTATCTCGTAGACGAGACACGGGGGTCGACCGGCGAGGAAATCCGGGCTATGTCGAGAATACGAGCGATGGCCCAACAGCTATGGAGTGAGACATCTGATCGCCTACTCCCCACTGAGTATGCGCCCGCTCGGGGAGCTCCTATTCCGGATGATATCCGACGCGCCTTCAAGACCATCTACAGCCACAAGGACATCGGCACCCAATACCCTTGGCTCGCTGGATATGCCAGGCGTTTGGAGCGCCCGCTGGAACTCGGGATCCAGGGCGGTGGACGGATAGAGAAAGCGCTCGGGCCACACGTTCACCACGGGAAACTGTCAGCGACAGGAAAGTCGGAATTCGACCATGCAATATGGACGCTGTTCGAGCCGTTCCGATTTCCGATCATGCACCTTTCAAAAACCGACATGATGCAGATCGCAGACGAAAACGGCTTTCGCTCGATCATGCAAGAGACATGGTTCTGCCACCAGCCCAGAGCGGGGAAACCCTGTGGCCGCTGCGCGCCATGCAAGTACGCGATTGAGCAAGGCATGGGCTGGAGGATCCCGTTTCTACGTCGAATACAGCACCGAAGCTTCTGGGAAGGGCTTGGTAGCAAGCGTCGCACGTCATGCTAGGGAAACACCTCCCTTTGTGCGCCGTCTCGAGCATTAGGTCGCGCGCCGGCACTGCCGTACAGCGTAAAGTGGGCCGGCACAGTGCGTCGCGGAAGACGCTGGCAGTGGACCCCACAAGGCTGCCCAACGGTAGCCCGAGGATCACCTTGAGAGGCCACACCTAGACCAGGCCCCTCTTCATCGCGCTGCGGCAAGATCGCGTAGAGCCTGGAGCAGCACTTCAGCGGCACGCACACCGCTTCGCGCGGAAAAGAACCCAGCGACTGTTGCATCATTCAAAGGCTGTAGCTGCCGCAGGACTTGCTCCAGATTACTGAAGTCGTCCTCCAGTACCTCGCCAATCTCCTCGTCACGAACCACCTTGGGAACTACAGACCCGGGCATCGCCAGGACCGGCATCCCCACAGACACTGAGTGGTAGATCGCATGCGACATCGATAAGTCCGAATAGCCTCGAAGCAACGCCGTGCAGTGCTTTTTCGCCCATTTCCAGTTCAACGGGACATAAGTCTCGCTGAGGTACACCGTCCCGCGGGCTACGTGCTCGGCCAGCTCCCGCCGCAAATCCTCCCCATACCCTTCATCAAGGGGCGCAACTACGAGCGCTCTGACAGACAGACCACGCCCTCGGGCGTGGTCCAGCAATTCGCGCAACCGCCAGAAGTGCGTGTATTTCTCTTCCGGGGTTCCAACCACCAGGAGGCAGGGGGGGAAGTCAACCGCCTGCGCCCCTTCTGCCCTGAGCCATCGCTCGGCCCCACTCCGAAAACGATCCCATGTGTCTGATGACTGCTCTGGGTAAAGGCTCGCGTCACTGGGCTCACCCAACGGCAGGACCTGAACCGGCGCTGGCAGAGCGTGCAGTCGTTGTGCCGGCTCCACCAACGCCTTCTCGGTCACGAAAAACGCCGATGCGTTCCGGCGTACCAGGTGACGACGACACCGGATAATCAAAGGGCGCTGGTTACACGTCTCACGATCCACATTGTGCAGTATCCAGAATATGGGGATCCCAAGAAGGCGTGCGACAAATAGCGTGACCGCATCCCCTCCAAGCCGTAGCAGCGCCGATGCCAGGGACCCAGGATCGTTGAGGTAGCGCACGACGAAGGCTTCAACTCGGTAGCCCTGAACTCTATACCGGAGGAAATGGCAGAACCCGAACCAGGGACGCCACGCGGATACCGCCTCATGGGTGTCTGATATAGCCCGAACGCCCCGTGCCCAACTCTCGAACTTGGCATCGGGACGTGAAAACAGAAGAAGCCCCTTACGCTGGGCCATCTCAAGGTTCTCCCAACCGGTCAGGCTCGTGGCCGGACCGAAGGCCTAGGGAAACACTGATCAATGTACACACTCGCGTTGGTACCCCAAGTTTTCAGAGACAAGGCGCGTCGTGCAACAGGTAGTGGTTCTACCTGTAAGCGGCGCAACGCAGGATCGGGGAACCTGGGGTGCCAACCCCACAACCCATTGAAAGCAGGGGCTCGGCCGCCCGTTGTTGTCGAAAACGGGCATGCGCACGGCGTTGCGGCTCCCTTGTGCAGAATGACTGCACGGCAGTCGCCGCGCCTTGTTCGCACGCAAAAGCGACTCGAGCGCGAGCGTGTACATTGATCAGTGTTTCCCTAGGCGCAACAAGGACATCACTCCCACAGCCGCTTTGCGCTTTTATCCAATCTGCCCTTGTTGCTGTGCTGCCCACGACAATACCTCGTCGGTAAGCGTCCCCAACGCGGGCGTCCCAACCGCCATCTGGTAAAGCCACAATGCTCCGCGAAAATTATGTTCGATAAACACTGGCTCCTCGTTCACATCAATGGCGATGTCCCATGACACAAGATTATGATGCAACACGTCGCGATGCATGTCCTTGCATAAATTCACCGCCCTCTCGAAGGCGGGGACCACCGGACGCCGGCCAAACTCGTAGCCCGTATCAGGATGCCGAGCCAGGCGCTCTACCGCCTCGGTCACGGCATGATCCTTCAACGCCCCGTTGCCAGCGATTCCAACGCAGATACCCCCCGTTCCCGCATTGTCGTTAACGGCTCCACCCGTACCGAAACGCGCGAAGGCCAACAAATAGTGGATTTCGCCCGACCAGCGCAGCGTAAGTATCCGCAGGGTATTAACCGAGGGTGGATGAGGGGCCGCCAGGACCGGATGCTGAGCCAGCTTCTCCTGGACAACAAAGTTCGCCCCATAGACGTCGGAAAGCTCACCCACGGTTCTACGGAGAAGCCCATCACACTCCACACCGTCGGGCGACAGGTAAAGAGATGCGATGCGGCATCCATTATCGGTTCTGGATGGCTTGATAATCATATTTCCCGCCCCACCCAAGACATCCCGGACCGGAGTGGACCGGCTCAGCGGTACATTATCAGAATCGTAGAAATTCCCGGCAACACACTTGAGACGAGAAATCGGGGTTCGTGAAGCGCCTGCAAAATAGTGATACAGATTCTTGTCAGAATATGCGGAACGAAAATTGAGGTCATTGAGGAAAGGCATGAGGATGTGCCAGTACAAGTGGCGTGGAAGCAGGCGCGAATCCGAATACCCGTGGAGGTTATGGAAAGCCGCATGGATCGCAACATCCATTGGGCGCCCCAACACACGCAGCTGATAGGCCCGGGCTCGCTCCACAGTGTCACGATCAAGGTCATCTAGAAGACCCGCTTTGTAAAAGCGCGCGAAGGTCTCGTCATTAATGTCGACGTGCTGCTTTCGATAGTAGGCGCGCTGTGTTTGAGAAAGCTTCACCGGGGGTCTGACATGGCGGAGCATCTTGCGGCGGGCACGGCGCATCAACGTGCGCCAGCAGGCTCCCACCGGAACCGCCTCCTCCGTCTGGCCTGATTCCATTATTGCTCACTCCGGCTTCATTTTCGTTCGCTGGGGGACAGTGATTAATGTAGATGTTCGCGCGCGAGTCGCTTTTGCGCGAGAACCGGGCGCAGCGAGCGCCGTGCAATCAGCCTGCACAACGGAGCCGCTCGCCGTAGCACGCCCGTTGTTATCAGTAACAGGCGGCCGATCCCCGCCTTCAACGGGTTGCGGGGTAGCACTACAGCTTTCCTCCGTTACTGCGGTGCACCGCTTACGCATTAGAACCACTGCCCGCAGAACGGCCCGTCTGGTCTTGGAAGGCGCGGGTATCAACGGGAAGCTTTGCGTTCGTCACGTGTGCTCCAAGCGGGTCAGTGTGGCGATAGCGGTCGCAGGGGTTAGACCCAGTACCATCAACTTGCGCTGGCCGCCAGAGTCTTGAAGGAGCCACTCCGCTCGGAGAGCTCCTCCCAAGTCCCCGCATCGACTACCCGCCCCTTTTCCAGAATAAAGATCCGGTCGCAGGGGGCGACGGTTGTCAATCGGTGAGCAACGAGGATGATCGTTTTGTTCCCGGCGAGTTTGTGAATGGCATCCATGACGGCGCGCTCGGTGGCGTTATCGAGCGCGCTGGTCGCCTCGTCGAAGAACAACACCTCAGGGTCGCGATAGAGGGCGCGAGCAATACCAATACGCTGGCGCTGACCGCCGGAAAGCCGGGTACCCCGTTCGCCCACGATTGTGTTGTAGCCGAGAGGAAGCTCTCGGGTGACAAAATCATGCAAGTTCGCGAGACGGGCGGCTCGTTCTACGGCCGCATAATCGATCCGGGAGGACGGAACGCCGAGGGCGATGTTCGCAGCAACACTTTGGTCCGCCAGGAAGATGTGCTGTGGAACATAGCCGATTGCTTGGTGCCAATTGCGCACGTTGCGGAGCCCAAGGGGTTCATCGTCGATCCGGATTTGGCCCTGGTTCGGTTCGAGCAGCCCCAGTAGCAGGTCTAGCAAGGTGCTTTTTCCCGCGCCGGACGAACCGATGAACCCGACGGTCGTCCTAGCCTCGATGGTTATCGAAACATCGCGGACCGCCGGCTCATCGTGACCGGGATAGGTGTATGCAAGATCCGTGGTGGTTAGAACTGACCTGGGCGCCAGTGGCGCCACTCCATCTGCGGTTTCGGTCGAAAATTCGGCCCGGGTCGGATGGCCAAGATCCTGAAGGATGTTGTCGACTGCAGCGACATTGAAACGCAGCGAGGCAAACTGCTGAAAGATCTTCTGGAACGCTGGGATCAGTTGCCGGCCCGCCAGTGCATATACCCCGATCAAGGGAAGAGCCGTGGCAAGGCCTCCGTCGCCAGCCATCAGAAACAGGACCAGAAGGAGAACCCCGCCAAACGCGATGGCTTCGATCGCATACTGTGGGATCTCTTTTAGCAGGATCGCGTTGGCCTGATGGCTGGCAAATCGCTTCGATGGGCGCCGGTAACGCTCCAGGTAGTCTCGCTCACGCCCGAGAAGGCGGATCTCCTTGGCACCAGCGAAAGCCTCCGCTGCTGCCGTAAAGCGCTCCCGGTTTGCCTCCACTCGATCCTTGCCGATGCGGTTCAACCAGGTTCGCGCGGCAAGGTAGATGCCCGCGTAGATACTGCCGAGCCCAAGGGCGACGGTGACCGCCAGCCAAGGCTGGACCACGACCAGGAGCGTGATAATCGATAATGCCAGAAGGCCCTGGCTCACCAGCTTCATGGCCGGCATCAATGCGCCATTGATGGCCTGAGTCGTCTCCTGCAGAACGGTCTTGGCAAGGTCGCCCGAATTGCGGTTTAGGAAAAACGTGAACGGCCGGCTGAGGTAGTCGCCCATCAGCCGCCGCGAAAGCTCGTACTGCTGCATGTGGGTGAACCGCGTGATGGCCCACTGGTTCAGGGCCTGGAGTGCGGTTCCGCTGACGAAGAGCACAAACGCCGCCACACCCAGGAAGTAGAGAAAGCTGCCGGTGGACTCGAACCCCAGCCATTCGTAGGCGAGGCGCAGCAGCTCGTTGTCGTGGACCATGTTCGGGTCGGACAGTACGGCCAGGAACGGCATGACCGAGGCAATGCCCGCGGTCTGCATAAAGGCCGTGACGATCATGAGAATCACCAGAAGCCCGACCTTCCCGCGATCGCGGGGGTCCAGCAGGGCATTCAGCTTGCGCAGGGTTTGCAGCATGGTTTCGCCGACCCGGATCCTTCATGCGAGGGGCCTTGGCGACCCACGGGGGAACCGCCATCAGGCAGCCGTTAGCCCAGCCTGGCGGCTGGCTTCTCGTTTCGATTGTACGAGATGAGGTGATCACCGATGCTCTCGTTGACGGCACCGTGGACGCGCGAGCGCACAACGGCGCGAATGGATGCCCAGTGCGAGCCGACCGGAAGATCCCGGAAGCCGCGTCGGACAAGGGTTTTGGAGCAGATCGAGGGCCGCAGCCATGCCAAACGCCAGGCTAACGAGGGGTGTTCTGACAGGCTTCCTGCGCTCGGCGGAACGATTCCCCGACCGCCCTGCGCTGGACGTAGAAGGCCACGTGTTCACCTACCTCGAGCTATTCGAAGCGGGGACGAATGTCGGTCATGCGCTGCAACATGCCCTGAGTGCAAGCGAACCAGATCGGGTCGGTGTACTGGCGCAGCGGTCGCTGCCGATGTACCAGGGCATCCTGGGCACCCTGATGGGCGGCCATACTCTGGTCCCGTTGAACCCGGGCTTTCCGACGGAACGCACGCTCGCCATGGCCGAGCAAGCCGATCTGTCGGCGCTGCTGGTGGATCATCAGGGGCTGGAGCGGCTCGATGAATTGCTGGGGGCATTCTCCCGCCCGCTCGTGATCCTGCTGCCCGATGCCGAGCGGCTGGACGAGCTCCAGGCGCGCTGGCCCGGACACGACTTTCGGGTGGCCGGAGACGCCGCTCGACGCACGGACTGGGTACCGGCGGCCGTATCACCGGACAACCTGGCCTGCCTCTTCTTCACCTCGGGCAGCACGGGCATACCCAAGGGCGTGGGCGTACTCCAGCGCAATGCGGCGCGGTTTGTGGAGATGTCGCTGGAGCGCTACCGGGACTTCGGCATCAATGAGACTGACCGCTTTTCCCAGTTCTACGACATCACCTTCGACTCGTCGATGTTCGATCTGTACGTCTCGTGGGCCTTTGGCGCCTGCCTGTGCTGCCCGTCCGCAAAGGAGTGGTTCAACCCCAACCGCTACATAGCGGACAAGGCCCTTACGGTGATCGACATCACGCCCTCGGCCGGGCACGGGATGAACCGTCGCAACGGCTGGGCGCCGGGGCGTTTCCCGGATCTGCGCCTGTGCCGCTTTGGCGGCGAGGCCCTGTCGGCGGAACTGGCCGCGGCAATGGCCGTCGCCGCGCCCAACGCCTGGATCGACAACGCCTACGGCCCTACCGAGTGCACGGTGGATGCCTGTTTCTATCGCTGGGACGCGGAGCAATCGCCGGCCGAGTGCGAACATGGAATGGTCCCGATCGGCTATCCGGGCAACCAGGTGGAGCTGCGGGTGGCGGACGAGGCCCTGCAGGAGGTGCCGGTCGGGTCCGAGGGCGAATTACTGATCAGCGGCCCCCAGGTGACCCCCGGCTACTGGAAGGACCCGAAGCGCACGGCGCAGGCCTTCGTGCAACTTAAGGACGATCGCGTGCACTACCGGACCGGGGACCTGGTGCGCCGCCCGGGCCCGGGCGAGCCGATCATCTTTCTCGGGCGCCTGGACCATCAGATCAAGATCGGCGGGGTACGCATCGAGCTCGGCGAGGTAGAGGCGGCGCTGCGCGAGGCCGCCGGTACGGACCAGGCGGTGGCTGTCGGATGGCCGCGAACGGAAAGCGGCGCCTCCGGGATCGTGGCCTTCGTGGTCGCGGAAGGCGCCGACGAAGCAGTCCTGCGCGACCGGCTACGCCAGCGCCTGCCCGCCGTGATGATCCCGCGAATCATCCACTCGCTGGAGAGCCTGCCGTTGAACGCGAACGGCAAGATCGACCGCAAGGCGCTTGTCGCGCAGCTGGAGACCACTGAGGCATGAAACACATCCCCTGTTCCGACTGCACAAGCACCCGGACGAGCACATGACGGATGCACTTGCGCGGCTGCGCGCCTCCCTGCGCAAAAATGGCTGGTGGCGCACCCTGATACTCATCCCGCGAAACATCCTGTTCCATCTGACGGACTTCGATCGCAAGTACTCTACCAATACCGGGATGCAGGCCGAGGATGACGCAGGTCTGCCGCAGGAACATGAAGGCTACGAAGGTGCACCGCCGCGTCTGTTCCATCGGATCGTGCGCTCTCTGCAGATCGCCCCCAGCCGCTACGCCTTCATTGATCTGGGCTCAGGCAAGGGCAAAGCGCTGCTGCTCGCCTCGCACCACCCATTCCGCCGCGTGATCGGGGTCGAGTACAACGCGCGTCTGAACGACATTGCCACCGAGAACGCACGTCTCTACCAACATCCGGAACGCAAGGTAGCGAATATCGAGACCGTATGCGGCGATGCCGGCGCATACGACCTGCCCGCAGGCGACTTGCTGATCTATCTGTTCAACCCGTTCAGGGCCGCCATCATGGAACGGGTGCTCGCAAATCTCGAAAACGCCATGCGGACCGAACCACGGGAAGTGCTGATCGTGTATCAGAATCCAACCCAGAGAAGGCTGCTGGACGCGGCTCCGTTTCTGGAGCTGGTCACCTACCGCGAATACCGCACCAAACGCTTTCGCAAAATGCCGATCGGCCGGGTTGCGATATACCGCAGCCGTACTTGATCGCCCGAGTGCAGCCCGGAACTGCTACCGGCGCGGGGCGCGCACGGATTTGAGTGCGCTGAGCCCGAGATAGGCCCAGGACTTCGGGCGCAGCGGGCGCTGCCGGATCGACTGCAGAAACGCATTCCGGGCGATACGCGGGCTTGCGCTCCAGTAGTGATGGTAACCAAACGTGAACCAGGCATCGCCAAGCCGCTCGCGCACGGCAGCGGCCGGGGTTTCGTCCCCGTTCGGCCCGACCCGCCCCCAGCGCGCCAGCGCGCGCTGGACCACCTCGACTTCGTAGTTCACATCCGGGTATTTGGTGATGCAGCCGGCGCCGTGTAGGCGGTAGAGCGCCGTGACGCGATCCAACTGCCGGTACTCGGACAACCGCGATGCGCGAATCCAGTAGTCGTAGTCCTGGCCGCGCTTGAGCTGCGGATCGAACTCGCCTACCTCGTCCACCAGCTGCCGCCGCATCATGACGGTAATGGTGTGCGGCAGGGACTCCATCAAGAGCTGGTTGTAGACCCAGCCGGAGCCCTCCGCGACCACGCCCGGGGCCTCGCGCACCGGCACCTCGGGGGCCGCCATCTGCGAGGGCGGCGGGAATGCGCCGTCGGCGCCGGGCTTCCAGGAGAGAAAATGGGTATGGGTAAAACCGATCTCCGGATGCTGCTCCATATACATCACCTGCGCGGTGATCTTGCCCTGCAGCCAGATATCGTCGGAGTCGATAAAGGCGATGTACTCCCCGGTGGCGGCTGCGATACCCGCGTTGCGGGCCACGGCCGCGCCCTGGTTCTGCTGCGTCAGCAGCGTCAGTTGATCGCCATAGCCCCGGATGATCTCCACGGTGCCGTCGGTGGAGCCGTCGTCCACCACGATCAGTTCCAGGTTCGGGTAGTCCTGCTCCAGCACGCTGTCGATGGACTCGGCGATGTAGGCGGCGGTATTGAAGGCCGGCATCACCACCGATACCCGCGGCGCACTGCTGCTCGCCCTCGGTGCCTCGGCGGGGTTCGTATTGGTGCTGGGCGGCGTGGTCGCGGTCATGTAGCTCCCCGATTGGGAGCAGTCTGCACCCAGTCCTGTGTCCAGGCGGCCACCCGATCGCGCCATTCGCGACGCGAGAACGTGTGGTTGGCCTGCGGCAGCTCGCGCAGGGTCACGCGCGGCTCTGCCAGCAAGCCCTTCCAGGCCGGGGCAGCGGTGGCCACGTCGCGAAACTCGGCCGCGGTCAGATCATCGCCGCTGAGGATCACCAGGATCGGCCCGTCGAAGCGCCGCCAGCCCTCCGCCATCCGATCCGGCAGCGGGCCATTGCCCAGATCGGCGCGTGGGGCCTCGGGGTTACTGGAATCGCCCTGCGTGCCTCGCGAGCACAGGGCGGCGCCAGTCATGCGCGCGAGTGACTGGACCGAGGTCCAGGGGTTGAAGCGACCACGCAGGACACCGACCCAGAACTCCCGGCTGAACAGGCGCTTGAGGTAGTAGGTCTTCAAGTACGCGCGGGCCAGGCCTTCGTCGGTCCGCACCCAGGGGTTGGCCAGCACCAGCCCCGCCACGCGGGTATCTCGCCAGGCATAGAACAGGCCGGCCGAGGCGGCACCGCACAAGCCCCAGATCACGACCTCGCGCAGGTCCGGCACCTGCTGCGTAAAGGTATCCATGGCCGCGCTCATGTCTTCATGCACTTCTTCGTAATCGCGCTGGCGGCCGGTTGCATCCCCCATGCCGCGAAAGTCGAAGCGGAATACCGGGATGCCTTGCGCCGCCAGGTGGCGCGCGAGCAGCAGGAACTGGCGGTGACTGCCCACTCGGTACTGCGGCCCGCCCACGGCAATCAGCACACCACGCCGGGCGCCCTCCGCGCCGGGGTGCAGGATACCCAGCAGTTCCTCCTCCCCCACCCGGAAGACAACGGCACGCTCGCTCATGCCAGGGCCTCCAGGCACTGCGTGGTCGCCTCCAGCAAGCGCGGCACCTCGATGATGTCCTGGGTGGACCAGAAGGCATCGCCCCCGACCACGCGGGCGTCGACAGCGGCACCGGCCTCGCGCCAGCGTTCGACCATGCGCTCGCTCGCCGGCGGCAGCGGGGCATCGTCCTGTGCTGCGATGTCGAGCCAGGCGACGGATGCCGCCCGGGGCTGCTCGAGGCGGGCGATGGCAAGGCGCTCGGCCAGGGCGGGTGCCAGGGTGTAGCCCGCCACCTCCAGCGCTTCGCCATCCCGCAGCCGCGAACGCAGATCACCGGTGGATTCCTTCTGCCCGCCCATCATCCCGGCAGCCATGCGCAGGCGGAGAAACTGGGTCAGGTGCTGTTCGCCATTGGTGACGGGCGCCCAGTAGATCGCGGCGGCGGCCTGTTCGGCACGCGCGGCCAGGAAGTCGCCCGCCAGCAGACAGCCGGCGCGCAAGCCCCAGACCAGAAGGGGAGCCGGGCACCAGGCCTCGAGGTGGTCATTACAGCGGGCGAGGTCATCCAGCCAGAGGTCCCAGTCGGCATCGCCGAAGTCGCCGCCACTGTCGCCGCATCCGTAGAGATCCGGGATCAGCACCGCATACCCGGCCTGCGCCATGCGGCGAGCCTGCAGGTTCACCATGCGGCGGGACTTGTTGAGCTCTTCGGCGAACGGCGGGAAAAACAGCACACGGCCACGGACGGAAGGGCCTTTCGGTCGATGCAGCACATGGAACACCGGTCCGGCCTTGCCCTCCAGGAACCCGGCTTCCATGACCGAGCTAGTCCAGCTTGGCGTCGATGAAATCGGCGAGGGTGCCAACCGTCTCGAAGGTCTCGGCGCTGACGTCGTCGTCATCGATCACAATGTCGAAGTGGCTCTCGATCGCGGTGATCAGCGAGACCACCGCCATGGAGTCCAGTTCGGGGACGCCGCCCAGCAGCGTGGTGTTGCGGTCGAACTGCTGCGCACGTCCATTCAGGCTGAGGGCGCTGTCCAGCAGATTGCGGGTGTGATCGAGGGTCGACATATGAAGGTTCCTGAAGGCGGGTATCCGTGCCCGACCGGAGATGCGGGTTACCCGGCAGGTTACCGTATCTGCACAGGCTGTCCAGATCGTCCCCGACAGGCCGCGGGCCCCGCGTGATCGGCTCGTTAACCTCCTGCACCCGGCCCGCCTTCGAACGCCCGACCCCGGACGTAGAATGGGGACCCATACGGCACGGATCGCCGGGCCCACGCCCGGGTGCGTACATCAACCAGCGTTTCCCTGGACCGACCAGGCAACAGGCGGACGGATGGCGGGACTTTGTGGATGGTTCGCGGTCAATGCCGCATCCCCGGGCGACGCCCTCGAGGCCCAGGGAGCGGCCCTCACGGGGCTCCCCGGGGCACGTGAATCCCGGTGCACGAACCGCCTGGGTGGTTGCCTTGTACGGGGCGGCTGGACCGCGCAGGAAGGGGACGTCATCGCCGCGATCACCGGCCACCCGCAATGGCGCAAACCCGCGCTGGCGGAGTGTGCGCGCGAACGCGACCCCGCGCAGGCTCTGCTGGAGGCCTGGCGGCAACAGGGCAGCGGCCTGTTCGAACAGATAACCGGCGACTTCGCGCTGGTCATCGTGGATGCAGGCCAGGGGCACCTGGTAGCCGGCACCGATCGTCTGGGCCAGACGCCTTTGCACTTTGCACGGCTGAATGGCGGCGTGGCCTTCGGCACCACCGCGGGGAGCGTGATTGCCCATCCAGCGGTCGCCACCGAGGTGACGCGCGAGGGGCTCTACCACTACTGCTTCTTCCACATGCTGCCAGCCCCGGTCAGTCTGTTTGCCGGACTGGAAAAGCTGCCCGCGGCGCACTGCCTGATCCACAACGGCGACCGGGCCGAAGTGAACGCCTACTGGCGCCCCGTCTTCGCGGAGGACGGCAGCGCCGCGCCGGCAGCGCTGGAACAGGAGCTTCGCGAACGGGTACAAATCGCGGTGGACCGGCGCGCGGACTCGCCGCGAACCGGCGCCTTCCTGAGCGGCGGCCTGGACAGCTCCACGGTCACCGGCATGCTCGCCGGCATCCAGCCCGGGGCGGACAGCTTCAGCATCGGCTTCAACGCGCCCGGCTACGACGAGATGGAGTATGCGCGCATCGCCGCGCAGCACTTCGGCACCCAGGCACACGAGTACTACGTGACGCCGGAAGACGTCGTCGAGGCCGTGCCCCGGATCGCCGCCAGCTACGACGAGCCCTTCGGCAACTCCTCCGCGCTGCCGGCCTACTTCTGCGCCCGCATGGCAAAGGACGCCGGCGTCACCCGGTTGCTCGCCGGCGACGGTGGTGACGAACTGTTCGCCGGGAATGCGCGGTACGCCAAGCAAGGGGTGTTCGAACACTGGGGCCGGATCCCCGCGCCGCTGCGCCACCACCTGCTGGACCCGCTGTTCACCCGCCTTCCGCGCGGCCTGCCCTTGGCCGGCAAGGCCCGCAGCTACGTGGAACAGGCACGCATCCCGCTGCCGGACCGCCTGCAGACCTACAACTACCTGCATCGCCTGGCGCCGGAGACGATGTTCGAGCCGGAGTTTCTCGCAGCGGTGGACACCGAGGGCCCCTGGGAGCTGATGCGGCGGATCTACTCTGAGCCAGATTCGGCATCATCCCTCAACCGCATGATGTACCTGGACTGGCAGCAGACCCTGGCCGACAACGACCTGCGCAAGGTCGCGGAGATGTGCCAGCTGGCCGGGGTAGACGTCGCCTTTCCGATGCTGGACGACGACCTGGTGGAGTTCTCCTGTCGCGTGCCGTCGGACCTCAAGCTGAAGAACGGTCGCCTGCGCCACTTTTACAAGGAGGCGTTCACCGGCTTTCTGCCCGACGCCATCATCGACAAGAAGAAGCACGGCTTCGGCCTGCCGTTCGGCGTCTGGATGCAGGAGCACGCCCCATTACAGGAACTGGCCTACGACAGCCTGTTACGCCTGAAAGGCCGCGATTTCCTGCGCGACGACTTCATCGACGAACTGATCCGTCTGCACCGCGAAGGCCACGCGGCCTATTACGGCGACTTCGTCTGGATCCTGATGATGCTGGACCTCTGGCTGGAGTCGCACCCCGCCGCCCGCTAGCCGCCTGCGCTCGCTATTTGTTCACCACGAAGCGCACGAAGGCACGAAGAAGGGCAAGGTCAAGGACGGTTACACCACGGAGGACACGGAGGACACAGAGGGCACGGAGAAGGGCTGGATTAGGGTTGGTAGGTCTGGTGATCGCGTCCTGTCTGACACTGTCCGGCACCGGGGTGTCGCAGGCATGCTGTAAAGACAGCACAAGAATTTCTTCGTGCCTTCGTGTGCTTCATGGTGAATTCAATCCCTTCAGGTCAAGGGCGGGTCACAGGAAGACGGGAAGAAGGGAAGGCTCAGGCTGAAATGACTCGGCGTCGACTGCCTGGAACTCACCCGTCTGCACCGGTTTCCATCTCCCCTCATCTGGGCCGCAGCACACAACCATTGTCATCCCGGCAGCAGCAAAGCGAAGAGCCGGGAGCTTGCACATAGAAGCTGCCCCAGGCGCCCGACCAAGCCCCGACGTCGGAGATCCCGGATAACCGCTGCGCGGTTTCCGGGATGACATCTGGGCGGCGGAGTTCGGACTCAAGTCCTTGTGGGCTTCGGTGGTCGCCTGCATCCGCCGCGCTGGGGATACCCCGATCACCCGGCATGCCTCGGCACCACCTTCACGAATCTTCCCTCACTTCCTGTGAACAAGCCCTCCTTCGTGCCTTCGTGTCCTTCGTGGTGAACCCGGTCTTTTCCCTCTGCGCACTCCGTGCACTCTGTGGTGAAACAACCTCTTCAGGGCACCTGATTAGCAATGAGAGCCAGCCAGTCGCAGGAACCAGACGGGTTGTCTGCCATTAATCGTAAACCTCTTTCCGGTGTCCAATCCGCACAACCAGTACCACCAATGACTCGTCACGCAGCTCGCAGATCACACGGTAGCCCCCAACCCGATAACGCCATAGCTGGGTAAACCGCCCCTTGAGCGGTTTCCCGAGCTCTCGCGGATCATCCAGATGGGCTACACGCTCCTCCAGATACTGGCGTATGCGCTGGCGGGCCTTCCGGTCGAGTTTCTGCACCGCCTTCCGGGTCGAATGAGCGTACTCAATCCTCCAGGTCACGCCAGAACTCCTGGGAGCTGATTACCTCTTCCTCGCCGCTCCGGATACGTTCCAGCGTTTGCTCGGCCAGGTAGATGTCCTCCAGGTCTTCCAGGTGCTCCTCGATGGCTTCTCGGATGTAGTATGTGGTCGTGCGGCCCGTCTTTTCGGCCAGAGCTTTCAGACGCCCATACGTCTCTTTCGGGAGCCGGACAGCCGTTTGACGGGTATCTCCTGTACGTATGGTCATAATGTAATATCCGGTGGTATGCGCGCATACCATAGTACATCACATGCCTAGGTGTGTTCACCACGAAGCGCACGAAGGCACGAAGAAGAGCTAGACCAGGGTTGGTAGGTCTGGTGATCGCGTCCTGTCTGGAGCTGTCCGGCATCGGGGCGTCCCAGACATGCTGTAACGACAGCAAAAGAATTTCTTCGTGCCTTCGTGTGCTTCGTGGTGAATTCAATCCCTTCAGGCCAAGGGCGAGTCACAGGAAGATGGAAGAGTGGGAAGGCTCTGGACGGAAAGACACTTTCATCCGGGCCGCAGCGCACCACCATCGTCATCCCGGCCGCAGCGAAGCGGAGAGCCGGGATCTCCAGGCCCTGGCGCCCACGCCCCCTTCGCCGCCCTTCGACCCTTTTCTGGTTTTGGAATAGCATGGAGTCCGTGATACCGTGCTTTCATGATTGTATGCTTCAAGGATCGAGGCACGGAAGATATCTTCAACGGCCTTTCGTCGAAGGCTGCTCGCAAGGTCTGCCCACAATCCCTGTGGCGGATTGCCGCAAGGAAGCTGGAATTGCTGGATTCGGCCGTAACCGTTGAGGAGCTGAGAATCCCGCCGGGTAACCGATTGGAGGCCTTGGCAGGAGGTCGAAAAGGCCAGTACAGCATTCGAATCAACGAACAGTATCGGGTCTGCTTCGCCTGGACAGACGCCGGGCCCGACCAGGTCGAAATCACGGATTACCACTGAGGCAGAATCATGGTCCGCATCCCTACCCACCGGCAGCCGACTCACCCCGGTGAAATGCTGGCGAAAGAGTTCCTGGAGCCGATGCACATCTCCCAGCGCCAACTGGCGGATGCGCTCCATGTGCCGTATCAGCGCATCAACGAGCTGGTGAACCAGAAGCGCGGCATTACCCCAAGCACGGCGCTGCGTCTGGCACGCTTTTTCGGCATGTCGCCCGATTTCTGGCTGAATCTTCAGGTGCGCTGGGATTTATTCAAGGCCCAGCAATCGGAACAGGCCGATCTGGAACAAATCCGCGAATTCAGTTCGTGGAAACAGACTGCCTGAGCCGGGTTCGCCGCAAGGACGGGTAACAGGAAGACGAGAAGAGCGGGAAAGCTCTGGATGAAAAGACACTGTCATCCCCGCCGCAACGCGGCCACCACCGTCATCTCGGCCGCAGCGCAGCGGAGAGCCGGGATCTCCAGGCCCTGTCACCCACGCTGCGCAACCCCCAACGAGATCCCGGATAACCGCTGCGCGTTTCCGGGATGACGGCACCGGGTACGCAGTAGCGGGCAGGATGCCTTTAGCGCAACAAAACGCATCGCGGCCTCGACCACGTCCACGCACAAGACACCGGCTTCGCAGCTCACCTGCATACGTCGCGCGGGTGGTTACCCCGCTCACCCGGCATACCCCGGTACCACTCTCACAAATCTTCCCTTCTTCCCTCGCTTCCTGTGAACGAGCCCTTCTTCGTGCCTTCGTGCGCTTCGTGGTGAACCCAATCTTTCCCCTCCGTGTGCTCCATGCCCTCTGTGGTGCAAAAAATCCACGTCGGCACGGGGAACGACATCACCCGGATCGATCGGGGGCGGGAACGCGGCAGACGACGTGGCGGTGCTTGCCGTTGGGCTCCGGGGGGATGACATCCACGACGTGGACCTCCACATGGATCGCCTGGCCCAGTGCGTCGACAATCGCGTGGCGCAGTCGCTCCTCCACCTCGGTCGGCAATGGAGCGGCCAGGTTCAGCAGAACCTCGACGCGATTCCGGTCGTGCTGGATGACCTTGTAAGCGCGCAGGCCCGGCAACTCGCGCATCAGGTAGTTGAAGCGGCTGCCGTGCACCCAGGCGCCATCCACCGCGATCAGACCGTCATTGGCGCGGCCCTCGATGTTGCGCAGCAGCGGCAGGCCGCGTCCGCAGGAGCAGGGTCGCGGGTCCAGCGCCCCCCGATCCCCCGTGCGATAACGGATGAACGGGAACCCCGGCCCCGTCAGGTTGGTGACGACGATGTTGCCGGACTCGCCGGGTGACACCGGCCGGTCCTCGTCGTCCAGGATCTCGACGATCAGGGCCTCGGCCGTGATGTGCATCCCACCCGCCGGACACTCACGGGCGATGAACCCCGCGTCGCGCGCACCGTATTCGTTGGCCACCCCGCAGCCCAGCACATCGCCGATCACCTCGCGCCACTCCGGCCGCAGGACCTCCGAGGTGGTGAAGGCGACGCGGATCCCGAGGTCGTCCAGTCGCTGCCCGCGCTCGCGCGCGCGCCAGGCGACGCGGGACAACGCCGACGGATAGCCGAACAACATGCGCGGGCGCCGCAGCCGGATCTGCTCAATGATCCGGTCGAGCCGATCCGGATTCAGGTCACGGGCTGGCACCAGATGCGAACGGAACAGGCGATCGCGCCAGGCCCGTACGCGATTCTGGGCCTCGTTCTCGACCGCGGACCCCCAGAGCACGAGTTCGCGATCACCCACATCCACACCCCACCAGCGCGTCGCTCGCCAGCGAGCGGCAATGTCCATCCCGATACGATCGGCGCCCAGCCAGAAGCTCAGTGGCTCGCCGGATGATCCGCTGGTGTGGTGCTCTTCCAGGTTCCCCGCGCCTTCCGCGCGCCAGGCCACGCCCTGTTCGCGGATCAGCACCTTGTCGACGACCGGGAGGCGCTGGAGATCATCGATGCCAGAGAAATCGGCTGGCGCCCCTCCCTGCTGCGCCCACCACTCCCGATAGAATGGCACCTGCCGTGCAACCTGCTCCACGAGGTGCCGCAGCCGCTGGTCCTGCAGGTGCCGCAGGCCCTCAGCTGTCCACCACTGGCTTGCCTCCAGGGCCCGCAGGTGGCGCACGGTTGGGTGGCCCTTGAGCCGTTCCTGCAGCGGGAACAGCCCCCGCGCGACGCATTGCGTGTAGAGCCCCATGTTCAGCCGGAGCGCGCGGCCCCGGGGGCCGCAGCACGATCTGGGGCCACGATCTGCTCGAAGGCTGCGACCAGTTGCGGGATGCGCGTCTCCCAGGCGTTCTCCCGCGCATGCGCCAGGATGGCCTTGCGATCCCAGTCGCGTTCAAGGGCCTCCTTGAGAGCGCCACGCAGCGCGTCATGGTCACCGTACGGGACCACGATGCCGACCTGATCGGAATTCACCACCTCGGCGTTGCCACCGACACGAGTGGTCACGATCGGCAGGCCACAGGCGGAGGCCTCCAGGAAGACGTTGGCCCAGCCCTCGAACCGGGTGGCCAGGACAAACACATCGCCCGCCGAATAGACGAAGCGCAGATCGTCGGGCGCCACCTGCCCCAGGAACCACACCCGCGCCTCCAGACCCAGCGTCCGCACCTGCTCACGCAACTCCGCCTCGTTGTTGCCCTCGGGCGTCGCCCCGCCCGCAATCACCAGATGCAGGTCGGGCTGCGTGTGCAGCAATTCGGGCAGCGTCGCGATCACCCGGTGAAAACCCTTGCGCTCGGTCAGCCCGCCCACCGACACCAGGAAACGGCCTTCCTGCGGCAGACCCAGACGCTGCCGGGCCGCGGCCCGGTCCTCGGGGCGGAAACGCGCCAGGTCCGCGCCGTTGCCGACCACCTGGACATGTCCGGGCGCCTGCCCCCAGGCAATCGCATCCTGGCGTAGCGAGTCCGCCACCGAGAACACGCGGGCGGCCGCGCTCAGCGCCCGGTTGATCTGGCGCCGATGCAGGGCGCTACCCGCAAAGCGCGTCAGGCTCCCACGCAGGGTGATGGTGTAGGGGCAGCGCAGCCAGCGCGCCAGCCAGCGGGCGGCCACGCCGTCGGGATACACAAAGTGCGCGTCGATTACGTCGAATCCGAAGTCACGCCGCAACCGCCGCATCAACCGGAAACTGCCCAGCGCCAGGAAGAGCCCGTCGGTCCACTTGAGCACGCCGGGGAAACAAAAAAACCGGGGGTGGTAGACCGCAATGCCGTCCTGCTCCTCGTAGCGCGGCAGCGGGGGGCGCGAATGCGGCCTGAGACGCCCGAGCAATCCCTGGAACGGAAACCACGGGGCCGGTGCCACGACGACCAGATCCAGGTGTCCGGCCACCCGCCGCATGCGTTCGCGCACGAACAGGCCGAGGTTCGGCTGCGCGGCGTTCGGATAGACACGGGTGAAGACCACGAGCCGTGGACGTCGGCCCGGATGACGCCGATCACCGGGCATGGGCGGGCTCCACGACACCCCGCAGACGTTCGTAAATCGCCTGGTAGCGGGCCACACTCCTCGCCCAGGTGCGTTCCCGCTCGACAAAGCGGCGCCCCGCGGCGCGCACCGCATCCCATTCGGGCTCGCGGGCCAGGGTGTCCAGTACGGTGTTCGCCAGTGCCTCGGAATCGTCGGCCGGAAACAGCCAGCCGGTCTCGCCGTGCCGGATCAGTTCCTGGTGGCCGCCCACGTCCGAGGCCACCAGCAGTCGCCCCTGGGCCATCGCCTCCAGCGGCTTGAGCGGGGTGACCAGTTCGGTCAGCCGCATCGAGTGCCGGGGGTACACGAGCAGGTCGACCAGGTCGTAGTAGCGCTGTACCTGGTCATGCGGCACACGGCCCGCAAAAACAACCTGATCTGCGATGCCCAGGCGTCGGGCCTGCTCCTGCAGGCGTTCCGCCTGCGGGCCGCCACCCACCAGCAGGATGCGCACATCGGGCGCCTGCTCGCGGATGCGCGGATACGCTTCCAGCAGCAGGTCCAGCCCCTCGTAGGCATAGAACGAGCCGATAAAACCGAGCACGCGGGCGTCTCCCAGCCCCAGTTGCGCCTTCAGCTCGGCATCCGGCGCCCCGCCCAGGCGGAAGGCCTCGGCATCCACGGCATTGGGGATCACGGTGACCCGGTCCGGAGGGATGCCCCGGGCGACGATGTCCTGGCGCAGGCCTTCGCAGATGGTGGTCACATGGTCCACCCGGCGAAACACGTGTGTCTCGAAGCCGCGCGTCAGGCGGTAACGCAGCCCGTGTTCGCGGCTGGTCCCGTGATCCACCGCGGCGTCCTCCCAGAAGGCCCGGACCTCGTAAACCACGGGGATGCCGAGACGCCGCCCTACCCGCAAGGCCGGCAGCGCGTTGAGCACCGGGGAATGCGCATGCAGGACATCCGGCCGCACCTCCCGGGCTACGGTCTCGAGGCGTCGGGTCAGGGCACGCATCAGGCCCCACTCACCCAGCCCCGGCAGGGTCCGCGGGCGATAACGCGTGCGGTAGAAGTGCAGGCCGTCGACATCCTCCTCGTCCGCATCCACCGCCCCCTGCTTGGGGCTGGTCAGATGAAACGTCTCCCAGCCCAGCCGGTGCTGCTCGCGCAGGATGGCGGCGGTGCGGAAGGTATACCCGCTGTGCAGCGGGATAGAGTGATCAAGGACGTGCAGGATTTTCATCATCACCCCCGCATCAGGCCGCCGAGCGCGCCAGAAAGCCCTCGAACATCAGCAGCGACCACAGTGCCGGGCTGTGATCGCGGGCGCCGCTGACGTGCTGGTTCACGAGGGTCTTGAGGAAGTCCATGTCGAAGATGCCGGAGTCGGCGATGCGCGGGCCGAGGACCTGGGCCTGCATGCGCTCGCGCAACGGGCCGCGGAACCATTCCGCAACCGGCACGGAGAACCCCTTCTTGCGGCGGTAAAGGATCTCCTCCGGCAGGTAGGGCTCCATGGCCTTCTTGAACACGAACTTGCCCTCGGGGCCGCGCAGCTTGAGTTCCGGCGGCAGCCCCGAGATCCACTCGACCAGCTGGTGGTCGAGGATGGGGACCCGGACCTCCAGCGCATGCGCCATGCTCGCGCGGTCGACCTTGGTCAGGATGTCGCCCGGCAGGTAGGTCTTCATGTCCAGGTACTGCACCAGGGACAGCGGGTGTTCGGTGGGCGCGCGTTCCGCGTGCCGGCACAGGACTTCCAGCGCGCCGTAGCCCTGCAGCGAGCGCCGGAATGCCGGCGAAAACAAGTGCGCGCGCAGATCATCGCGCAGGATGGAGACGCCCTGGAAGTAGCCTTCGATCGAATCCCTGGACAGGGCCTGAAAGGTGGCCTTGGCGCGCAGTGGACGCGGGGCCCAATCCGCCTTGGGATAGAGATGCGCGAGTGTGCCGAACAGCGGTCGCCGCAGCCCCAGCGGCAACGGTGCGCGCAGACGCTCCTCGGCGAGATGGTGGCGATAGCGGCGGTAGCCCGCCAGGTTCTCGTCGCCACCATCCCCCGACAGGGCCACCACCACCTGCTGCCGCGCCTGTTCGCAGACGCGGTAGGTCGGCAGCGCGGAGCTGTCGGCAAACGGTTCGTCGTACAGCCCGCTCAGGCGATCCAGCAGCGCGAAGTCGTCGGGATCGACCTCCCGCGTATGGTGGTCGGTGTGGTAGCGCTCGGCCACCAGGCGCGCGTAGCGGGACTCGTCGTAGGCGGGATCGGCAAAGCCGATGGAGCTCGTGCGCACCGGGTCGTCGGACAGCCCCGCCATCATCGCAACCACCGCGCTGGAGTCCACCCCGCCGGAGAGAAACGCGCCCAGCGGGACGTCTGCCACCATGCGGATGTCCACCGCCTCGCGCAGGCGGGCGGTCAGTTCCTCGGCGGCCGTGTCCAGGTGCGTGACGCCGTTGTCCGCGAACGGCACGTCCCAGTATTCGCGCGGTTCGCTCAGGTTGCCCTGCCCGCGGTGTACGGTCAGCGTGTGGCCGGGCGGCAGCTTGTGCACGCCGCGGAAGATGCTGCGCGGCTCCGGGACGTAGCCGAAGGCGAAGTAGTCCTCCACCGCATGCGGATCCATGCGCCGGGGCAGCCCCGGATGCGCCATCAGCGCCTTGAGCTCCGAGCCGAAGATCAGGTGCCCGTCGGCCAGCGCGCTGTAATAAAGGGGCTTGATCCCGAGGCGATCGCGGGCCAGGAACAGGGTATCCCGGTTGCGGTCCCAGACGGCGAAGGCAAACATGCCGCGAAAGCGCTGCACGCAGGCCTCGCCCCACTCCTCCCAGGCATGCACGATCACCTCGGTATCGCAATGCGAGCGGAAGCGATGGCCTGCCTGCTGCAGCTCGGCGGTCAACTCGGGGAAGTTGTAGATCTCGCCGTTGTAGGTCACGACGACGGTCTCGTCCTCGTTGAACAGCGGCTGCTGCCCGCTGGCCAGGTCGATGATCGACAGGCGCCGATGCGCCAGCCCCACACCCGGCTCCAGATGCACACCGCCCTCGTCCGGGCCCCTGTGAAACTGGGTCTCGTTCATCGCCGCCAGCAGGGCCCGATTGACCGGCCGCCGGTCGCGCAGATCGAAGATGCCGGTAATGCCGCACATGTAGGGATCCTGATTGCTTCCTTGCCTGGGCGTCGGTCGAATTCGGGCGATCCACGGCCAGGTCGACACTGGGCGGTGCCGCCGGGCGGACACCGGTTCGGGCCGGGCCCTCGCACCATCACGGAAAATCCAGAATAAACGACAACCCCGCCACCGAGCGCCCGCGATTCGCGCCGTGGGGCGGCTGGCGTTAGCGCCACAACTAACGCCGGGCCAGTACCCGGTCGTATACCGCCATGTAGCCCTTGACCATCGCCTCCATGCTGAACGCCGCCTCGGCCCGGGCGCGGGCGGCCTGTCCCTCGCGTGCGGTCCGCGCGGGATCGGCGGGATAGGCCATCAGCGCGCGGGCCATCGCGTCGGGATCCCCCGCCGGCACCAGTGCCCCGGTCACCCCGGGCTGTACCAGATCGGGGTTGCCCCCGACATCCGTCGCGACCACCGGCAGGCCGGTCGCCATCGCCTCGAGGATGGTGTTGCAGATGCCCTCGGCCAGCGACGGCAACACGAACAGGTCCAGCGCCCGCAGGCAGTCGGCGACGTCTTCCCGGGCGCCGGGGAGCCAGGCCTGGTCCGCGACCCCGGCCTGCTCCAGGAACTGAACGACCTCGGCACGCAAAGGCCCATCCCCGATCATCACCAGGCGCAGGCGCGGAAAGGCCTCCGGCAGGAGCTCGCGCAGCGCGACAAAGGCCCGCGCCAGATCCAGTGGCGCCTTGACCGCCTGCATGCGCATGACCGAACCGATCACGAACGTGCCGGGGTCCCGAAATGCCTGCGGCAACGGGGACACAAAGCCCTCGTGCGGCGGCGCGAAGCGGCCGGTATCCACACCATTGAAGATGTGCGACAGGCGTGCCGCGGGCACCGCGATGGCCTCCCGCAGATAGCCCGTCTGGTGCTGCGACAGGGCGATGTAATGCCCCACCAGTGGCCGCACCAGGCGGCGCAGGCGGCGGTTGCGGTCACGTGTGCCGTCGAGGTCCCCGACATCCCAGCCGTGCTCGCCGTGCACCCGCGCCCGCACCCCGGCGAGCGCGGCGGTCACCTGCGCCTCCAGCGTGCCGAAGTTGCGGGTATGCACGATGTCCGGTTGCAGGCGGCGCAGCAGCCGCCACAGGCGCAGGTGCACCCGCGGATCCTTGCCTTCGCGCTTGTGCAGGGCGTGCAGGGTGACATCGTCCCGCTGGAGGCGTCGGCGAAAGTCGGTGTAGTCCGTCATGCAGATGATCGCGTGGCGGAAGCGATCGGCCGGCATGTGATTGATCAGGTTGACCAGCCCGTTCTCCATCCCGCCGATATCCAGGCGATGGATGATGTGGGCCACACAGGGGCGCTGATCACCCTCCCGGGCCACGGGTACGGAGGCGCCCGTCACTGCCGCGCGACGTGGTCGAGCTGTTCGAGCAGCTCGGGCAGGGCATCCGCGGCGTAGGTCCGCAATGCCGCCTCCGCCGCATCGGTGCCGTTGTCGAACTCGAGCGGCGCATACAGCACCACCAGCGCGGCATCGTCCCGACCACCGAATAACCGGTTCAGCGCCTCCCGCGCCTTGACCTCATGCGGCCGGGTAGTCAGGCGGCCATCCACCCAGTACCAGCGCCACACCAGGAACCGCTGCCCGGGGCCGTTCAGCAGGAAGCGTTCCGGGTTGGGGTATCCCTCCAGCGTGGCCCGGCCGCGACGCGACTGCGACCATTCCAGCGCCCGATCGCGCCCGGCCAGGGTATTGCTCCAGCCCACCATGTTCCCGTGCCGGTACTGCTCGCGGTAGAACAGCACATGCATACCCACCGGCTCGCCGCCGTCGGCGGCCGTCACCAGGCCACCGCGACCGTCGCGGGCGCCACGATACCCCGGCTCCCAGGCGGCATCCTGTTCCTCCAGGACCTGCCAGCCTGCTGGTGCCAGCGGGCCCGTACCCAGGCCCGCCACGGGGCCGAGATCACGCTGGTTCATCCACTCGGCATACAGCGGCGCCGCACTGGCCAGGACGACCGTCAGCACCGCGGCGGCAACGAACGAACCCGCCTGCGCGGAGCGCCCGGGTTGCGCGGGAGGCACCGTCGGGGTCGGCAACGGCTCCATGTCCTCGCGCCACAACGCACCGATCGCGAACATCAGCGCGATGACCACGCCGAAGAAGATCCAGCCATAGATCAGGTGATCCACCCCGGCCGCATGCTCCATGTCGCTCAGGTGGCCGATCATCACGATCATGTAGGCGCGCAGGCCGTTGGCAACGATCGGGACCACGATCGACACGCCGACAAACACGATCCGCCGCCAGGGACTGCGGTACATGAGATAGGCATACAGCGTGCCCAGCGCGACCGACGCGATCAGGTAGCGCACGCCACTGCAGGCCTCGATCACCGACCAGCGGCCGGTGGGCAGATCGAAATACAGCCCGTCGCGATAGACCGGGATCCCGGTCAGCTGCACGGCGGTCACCGTGAAATCCGCGGTCAGATCCATCATCGGCGGCACCAGGAACTCGCCGAACGGGACCGCGAACAGCAGATACGCCAGGGGGAACTGCAGGCGCCAGGTGATCGCGTTGCCCAGCACCAGCCAGAACAGCGCGGGAATCATCAGCACGGCCGCGAACTGGCGCACCGACACCACATCCACCAACTCCCCCGCCACCCAGACGAGGGACAGCCCCACCAAGGGCAACAACGCCCACCAGGATGGGCGCGGCTCCAGCGCAAGCACCTCCTGACGCTTGAGAAACAGCAGGAACAGGACGATGGGGACGATCAGGAAGCCGTGCGCAAAGGTGTCCGAGCGGTTCCAGATCGTAACGATGGAGGCGAACGTCGGGTAGAACATCCACCCCAGCACGACCAGGCCCAGCACCAGGACCGGCGCGGCAAACCACCAGGAGGAACCGCGGGCGCGTGTTCGGGAATTCAGCGCGTCAGCGACCATGTGCGGCCTCCTCGATCGACACCGTACCCGACACGCGGCCCGGGCGACGCCGCAGGATCTCGCCCAGGTGCGCGAGATTGCGCGCCCAGTCGTAGTCCGCCAGCACCCGGGCGCGGGCCGCCTGCCCCAGCGCCGGGTCCGGGGCGCGCAGGTACCCGGAGACGGCCTCCAGGAACGCGCGCGGCTCGGCGTCCGCCGCGACGACCTCGTGCCCGGGGGTCGCGGTCAGCCCCTCCAGGGCCTGCGGGCTGGCCACGACCGGACGCCCCAGCGCCATCGCCTCCAGGACCTTGTTCTGCACGCCACGCGCGATGCGCAGGGGCGCGACCGCGAGCGTGGCGTGCGCGATCCAGGGACGCACGTCGTCCACGAAGCCGGTCACCGTCACGCCGGGCCGGGCCGCCAGGGCCGCCACCTCCGGCGCCGGCCGGCTGCCGACGATGCAGAACTCCACACCCGGGTGTTCCGCACGCAAGCCGGGCAGGACTTGATCGGCGAACCACACCACCGCATCGACGTTGGGCCAGTAATCCATCGCGCCCGAAAATACGATGGTGCGGGCGCCGTCGGCATAGGGGTTGGAACCCGCCACCGCCTCGGGCGCAAAGAAGGCGGCATCAACGCCATTGTTCAGCGCATGCACCCGGTCTGCCGACTCCGGGGCGCGCTGGCGGAAGCTGTCTGCTTCGGCCGGCGACACGAACAGGCTGGCATCGCTGGCCTGCGCGACCCGGCGCTCGTAGTCCAGCAGCCGACGGCCCTCGCGCCGATACACCGCGCTCATGGGCCAGCGCCGCGTCGGGGCGTACTGCGTCCACTTGTCGGAATCGACGTCCACGAAGTCGACCACCCGGGTTCGCCCGCCCCCTTCCGGCAGGTACTGGGCCATCGCCGAGGAAAAGGCCACGGCACAGGCGACCGGCTGGCGGATCAGCGTGGTCCTAACCCAACGTGCCAGTTCGCGGTCGCGATACCAGGGCACGGTCAGCGGCTCGCCGCTCAGGAAGCCGGTCAGCGCGCGCAACTGGGCCCGCCGGCGCGGCAGCGGACGGGCACAGACCGTCGTGCAAATGCGCTTGAGCTCGGGCAGATACGCCGCATCCGCCGGGTCATCGATGAACGTACCCAGGTGCACACGATAGTGCTGCGCCAGATAGCGTAGGATGTGGTGCGAACGAATCTTGTCGCCCTTGTTCGGCGGCCACGGAATCCGATGCACCAGATAAAGAAGATCATCCATAGGGCGTATTCACCACGAAGGTCACGAAGGCACGAAGAAGGGCCTTCACTTCAAAGGACTAGTCGTTTGAGACCGTCTTTCAGGCGCACATTGTTGAAGTTGATCAACAGCGCTTGCGGAACATTCGCGAGCTTCATGTATGTGAGGGTTTGGGCCTCGTGAATCCTTTGCAGGGCGTCCACGCTTTTCAGCTCCAGCATCAGTCTGTCCTCGACCAGGATGTCGATACGGTAGCCACAATCCAGCTCCCGCCCTTTGTACGTGACCGGGATCGGAACCTGGGACACGCAGTACAGGCCGGATTCCAGCATTTCGTGCACCAGGCATTTCTCGTAAACCGACTCCAAGAGCCCCGGCCCAAGCTCGCGATGTACCTCGATCGCCAATCCAATGGCCTTCTTCGATAGCGGGTCGAATTCCATTTCTCCCCCATAATCACTTTCTGGTTCCCCTTCGTGCCTTCGCGGTCAACCCGCTCTTGCAGTCGCCGCTCTCCGTTTGCCCCATGGCCCCGGTGGCAAGGCCTGCTCTGCATTTGAACTTGCCTTGGCATTCCTTCGTGTCTTCGTGTTCTTCGTGGTAAATCCGCCCTTGACCCCGCTCTTGCAATCACCCCCCCTCTCCGTGTACCCCGTGGCAAGGCCTGCTCTGCATTTGAACTTGCCCTGGCATGCCTTCGTGTCTTCGTGTTCTTCGTGGTGAATCCGCCCTTGACCTTGACCTGCTCGGTGTTGGCTGTGGCCTCGGTGGCGGGAAGGCCCTTCAACCGAGGGAGCGGGAGAGTTTGGGGCCGAGCCAGTTGGCGACGGGCAGGGGCAGGCGCTGCCAGGCCTTGATGAAGTACTGGTACTTGGGGTTCAGCGGGTTGACGTCGGGTATCTCGCGGGCGCGGACCAAGTCGTATTCGTAGTACAGCGGCTGCGGCTCGAAGCCCCAGTTCTTCTTGAAGCTGAACGAACCCGTATCGCGCTTGCTGCGGCCGAAGTCGAACACCCGGTAGCCCGCCTCGCAGGCGCGGCGCATCAGCTCCCAGTAGAGGAAGTCGTAGCCCGCGACCTCGCGCGCCCGGGGCGTGCCGCCGCCGTAGTAGGGCAGCACCTCGTCGCGGAACCAGAAGCTGACCACGCTGGCGACCGCCTCGCCGTCGTGCGTCACGGTCAGCACGTCGCAGTCATCGCCGAACACCTCCAGCAGGCTGCGGAAATACTGCCGCCCGAAGACGGGCGTCCCCATGCGCCGGACATTGGCCGCGTAGATCGGATAGAACCGCTCGATATCCGGGTCGATCTCGCTGACCAGGCCCGCCTTGATCCCCTTGCGCACCATGCGCCGCTGCTTGCGCGGGATGGCGTTCATGTTGGCCTCCACATCCGGGTCCAGCCTGCGGCGGAAGGTCACGTAGAGCTCGCTCTTGGTCGGCCATTCCGGGTGCCGCGGCTCGAGGTTCCGGTATTCGAGGTAGTCGACCTTCAGGCTGCGGGCGAGCGCCTGCGCCCGGTCATCCAGCGCCGCGGCCGCGGCCTCGGTGGTCGCGGCAATCCCGCCATAAACACAGAAGGGCAGCGACGCCAGCGAGTGCCCGAACAGGCGGGACTGGATGCGCGCCAGCGGCAGCACGCCCTGGATGACGCCGTCTGCCTCGGCATAGAGAAAGTGGGTCTCGTGCCCGAAGGCCTCGCGCAAGACGGTGGCCCAGCCCGCGCGGTGAAAGAAGGTGGCCTGCGGGCAGTACGCCACGAAGGCATCCCAGCGCGCATGGTCGTCCGGCGTCAGCGTGCGGACCTGCAGGGAACCGGAACCGTGTGCGCGCTGGTCAGGCGGTTCGTACATCACCGCCTCCCGTTGCCCGCGCCGGGTCGGTGAACGCCGCCAGCTCCGTGGCGAACACGCGATCCATGCGGTCCCAGCGGAAGTCCCGCAGGAGACGCTCCAGACGCGATTCCATGCGGTGCAGGTTCACGTAGTGCCGAAAGCGACTGCGCGCGCCGAGCCCGGGCACCCGCGGCTGGTCCGGGTCGATCTCCCAGGGGTGGAAATAAAACACCGCCGGCATCGAATCCACCGCGCCGATCCGGCGCAGTGCCCGACGCGACAGCGCATAGGGCAACAGGCGGAAGTAGCCACCCCCGGCGGCCGGCAGATTGCGCCCCCCCATGCGCAGGGTCGCCGGCGGGAGCTCCAGAACCCCGGCGGACAGGGGGCGGTGCGGATGTCGGGGGGCCTGCGGCATGCCGTAGTGGTCATGATGTACCGGGTAAATGCTCGAGCTGTACTCCAGCCCCGCCTCGCGCAGGACCTCCAGGGCCCAGAGATTGCCCTCGCCGATGGAAAAGCTGGGGGCGCGATAACCGCGCACCGGGGCGCCCGCGAGGTCCTCGAGAATACGCTGGGCCCGCTCGATATCCGCCCGGAAGGCGGCGGGCGTGAGGTCCGTCACCCGCTCGTGGCCATAGCCATGGCTGGCGAGTTCGTGCCCGGCCTCGACGATACGCCGGATGGCCTGAGGGTAACGTTCGGCAATCCAGCCCAGGGTAAAGAAGGTGGCGTGCGCCCCACGGCGCTCGAACAGGTCGAGGATGCGATCGAGGTTCCGCTCAATACGGCACTCACGACAATCCCAGGAGTCGCGCGGGATCTGCGGCGCCAGCGCGGAGACCTGGAAGTAGTCTTCGACATCGACGGTCAGAGCATTGGGCCGATGGGCGTTTTTCGGCTGCATGACGAGGCTCCGCCCCTACGACCGTACGGCGCTGGGAACCGGGGACAAGGACTCCGGCTCGTAGCCCTCGTCGCGCACGATTTTGAGCACCTCCTGGGTCACGCGGAAGTTGACCAGGAGGTTGCGCTCGATCCGGTGCAGGCGCTCTTCCAGCGCCTCGAGATCCTGTTCGATGCGCAGCATGGAGACCTGGCTGGCGACGGCCTGATCCGGGTCGCCCTGGTCGCCCTGGTCGCCTTGGTCGTCCGTGCCCGCGTGCGCCTCCCGGCGCGGCCCCGATGAACCGGCGGCGGGGGGCGTCTCGTCCAGCAGCACGCCCTCCAGGTCCTCCTCAATCTCGTCGATCACCTGCTGCGCCCGTGCCGCATCCAGATCGGCACATTCCTCCAGATACCCCATCAGCAGCAGGCGGTCGCAGAAGGTGTTCACCTTGCGCGGGATGCCGCCGGTGTAGTCGTGGATGCGCGGCCAGATGTCGGCGTCGAAATGCGGTCTTCCATTCCAGCCCACCCGCGCGAGCCGGTGCTCGACGTAGGCGCGCGTATCGTCCTCGTCCATCGGGCCGAGGTGGTAGGTCGCGATCACCCGCTGGCGCAGCTGCTGCATGTTCTCGCTGCGCAGCAGGCGCCGGAACTCCGGCTGACCGAGCAGAAAGCTCTGCAGCAGGGGGCCGTCCTCGCCCTGGAAGTTGGACAGCATGCGCAGTTCTTCCACGGCGTCGGGGCCCAGGTTCTGTGCCTCGTCGACCACCAGCAGCGCGCGCTGGCCCCGGGCCCGCGTGTCGTGCAGGAAGGACTCCAGGCGGCGCAACTGACCGGCCTTGTGATTCGGGGCATCCTCCAGCCCAAAGGCGAGACAGACCGAGCGCAGCAGGTCTTCGGCATCCAGCTGTGTACTCACCAGCTGGGCCGCCACCAGGGGCTTGTCGCTCAGGGTCTCGAACAGGCTGCGCACCAGGGTGGTCTTGCCGGCCCCGACCTCGCCGGTGATGACGATGAAGCCTTCCTCCAGCTGCACGCCGTATTCGAGATAGGCCATCGCCCGGCTGTGGCCCTTGCTCGCGTAGAAGAACCGCGGATCGGGGCTCAGCGCGAAGGGCCGGCCGGTGAAACCATAGAATTCCTCGTACATGCCTCAGAACTCCCGTGTCAGCGTGCCGATGATCGCGTTCTCGCGGTACTCGTTGGCCGCGGCGTTCGAATCCCGGCGCTGGTGCCGGTAGGCCAGGCTGGCGCTGGTATCCGGCGTCAGCTGACGACTGACGCTGGCGCGCAGGAACCAGAGGTCATCCTCGCGATCGCTGTCGGTGAAGTCGGTCCGGCTGATGCCGGTGGTCAGCAGGGTCGTCGTGCGCGGACCGTAGCGCCATTGCCAGAACGCGCTGGCCCCACGCTGGGTGCGGTTGTCCTCGAACAGGCCGACGTTGGTCTGAGTCTCGGATTCGCGCTCGGTCTGGATCAGGTTGACGCCGAACACACTGCGACCGGTGTCGTAGCTCCAGCCGGCGCGCCAGGTTCGGGTCAGGTAGAAGCCTTCCACGAACGCCTCATCGGTCAGGCCGAAGTCTGCCAGGAGCAGATCGATGAAGTCCGGACCGAAGACCCCTGCCAGAAAGAACAGCTCGTCAACGGACACACCCAGTTCATCGGCCAGGGCATCCCACTGCCGGCCGCCCCGTTGGCGGGTCGAGTTGATGCCCTCGTTATAGCTGAGGCGATAGGTGGCGCGGCGGCTGCGGTGGTCCACCGAAAGCGACCGGTTCTTGCCGAAATAGCGCTCGCCGTAGCGGGCCTCGATGTTGGTGACCCGGGTTGGGGCCCAACCCGCCCCTACCTGCCAGAAACTTCCATCATCGTCCTCGCGGGTGGTGGCATAGTCGTTGAACTCTTCGCCGACCACGCCGAACAGGCGCAGGGACCGCCCGAACCGGTAGCCCAGGGTCCCGCTGACCTGTCCGAACTCGCCCTCCAGGCCATCCTCGAAGCGCTCCTTCTCGTAGAACCCTGCGACCTGCCAGAAGGGACGGTTGAAGGCGGCCCCGCTGTCGAGGACGTATTCACCCCGGTGGAAGTCGCTGTCCTGGCGGTTGCTGCGGTGGTAGAGATTCTCGCCGTAGGTGTAGCGGATCTCCTGCGTGGCGAAACTGCCGTAGCGGGTGCGCAGCATCGGCGAGACGCTGTAGGTGGTGGTCTCCTGCAGGTTCTCGCGCGGGGTGCTGCCCCCGATCCCGACCGGCCCGAGGATCGAGGCCGCCTGCTCGGTACGCGAGGCCCCGGCATCGACGAAAAAGGTGTCGTCCACCAGCTCCCAGTTCGTGCGGCCGCGCAGGGAATGGGTCGTGCGGTCCTGGCGTGTATCGTCGGCATAGAAACGCGAGTTCATGCGGTAGTCGATGCGGGTGTCGCTGCGCGCGCCTTCGCCGCGCAGCGTGAACCCGGGCGCGACCGTGCCGATCAGGTCGGCCTCCTCCTGCCCCCGCGGGGCCAGGCGGGCGTTGTCGGTCACCTCCGCGGATACCGTGACCCGCGGAGTGAACGTCCAGTCGACGGCCTGCGCACTGCCGGGCACCGCCAGCACGACCACGGCCGCGCCGAGCCACCACCGACGGGCCATCGCCGGGCCCCGGGGGCTATCGGGACGGGGCGCCGGCGACATGATCACGCTCGCTGCCATAGTAGCTGCCCCCGTAGTACTGCCCCCCCATGCCGATACCGGGCGTCGCACGGTTGAGGGAGGTGAGCACGACCCCGCAGGAATCCAGTTGATGCATGGCCCGCTCCACCGTGCTGGCCGGCGTGCGATCGGCCTCGACCACCATCACCACCTGTCCCATGTGGGTCGCGAGCACACCCGGCTCGCTGGTCGCCAGCAGGGGCGGGGAGTCGAACAGGATGATCCGGTCCTCGTAGCGATCGTGCAGGTCGTCGACCAGATCCCGCATCACGTCGCTCGCCAGGATCTCGGTCGAACGCCCGTGCGGACGGCCCGCGGGCAGAACGGTCAGGTTCTCCACGTTGGTGCGCAGCAGGACATCGGGGATCTGGATATCCGGCTCGCTGAGCACATCCATCAGCCCGAGGTCGGCCTTGAAACCCAGCGTGCGGGGGATCGCCGGTCGCGCCACATCGGCATCCACCAGCAGCACCGTGCGTTCCAGCTCCATCGCCATGCTGAGCGCCAGGTTCACACTGGTGAAGGTCTTGCCTTCCCCTGGCAGGGCACTGGTGATCATGATCAGCCGACCACGGGGCACGCGCATTGCCGCGTGGCGCCCGAAGGCGTTGTTCAGCAGCGGGCGCTTCATCATGCGGAACTCTTCCGCCACGCTGGAGCGTTGATCCCCGGGCACGATGAGCCCCTGCTTGCGAAGCCAGGCAAAATCGATGCTGACTTCCTGTGATACCGGCGCCCGTTGAGGTTCGGGCTCGGGTGTCGCGGTTTCGGGGGCCGGCGCCTGTTCCGCCCTGGCTTCGGGGACCGGCTGTCGCGCCCGGTTCTTGTCCAGTGCCTTCTCGATAATGCTCATCGCGCTGTCTGCCCCCTGCCGGCAACCGATTGCGTCGAATCGGCCCGTTCCCTGAAAGATAGTCGGTGCGCCCGGCGATGACCGGAAACGTGCCCGGCGAACCCGCCCGGCACCCTCATCGCAGCCATCCCATGAGCTCGTCCAGAAGGAACTCGGACCCGGTCGCATAGAGCCCCATGACCACGGCGTAGACCAGCACCAGGGTCCCCAGTGCCGCCGCAAACACGGCCAGCTCGGACAGCCGCCGGTGCCGGGTCATCGGGGTGCGCACGCGCGAGACACTGCCGAGGACCGGGCGGCCGGTCACCGCCGCCAGCTGCTGGCTGCTGCTGATGGTTCGCCGCAGCTGCGACAGCAGGAAGGCAAATCCGGTGCCCGCCCCCAGGCCGACCAGCAGGACGGCGGTGGCCAGCATGGGCCGATCCGGCGAGGCCGGCGCCGTGGGCTGGCGCGGTGGCTCCAGCACCCGGAAATCGACCGCGTCGGTCTGGCTCTCCACGGCCTCGGACATCACCGCCTGCTCGCGACGGTCCTGCAGCTGGCGGTAGGAATTGCGCAGCACGTCGTAGTTGCGGGTCAGGGAAGTCAGCTCGGACTCCACCGCCGGCGCGCGGTCCACATCGCCCTCCAGCCGCGCCACCCGCTCCTCGAACTCGGCAATGCGGGTGGTCAGCGAGGCGATCTCGCTTTCGGTTTCGGAGATCGCGTTCTGCAGCGCCTCGTTGCTGCTGCCCGGGCGCTGGATGGCCTGCGGGTTGCGCGCGAACTCCTGCGCCTCCCGTTCCCGGCGCTCCTCCAGCTCGACGAGGATGCGGCGCGACGACACCACGTCCGGGTGTTCATCGGTGTAGCGCAGCCGCATCGCGTCGATGTTCTCCTGCAATTCGCTGATGCGCCGGTCCAGTTCCGAGTTCTCGTAGCCGCCGGGGCCCACGCCACTGGCCCGGCCCTCGCGGGCGCGCCGCTCCAGGGTCTGCAGGCGGCTCTCGGCCTCGCGGCGCTGCAGCCGGGCCTGCTGCAACTGGTCACGGGTGCGCTCGAGCCGCGAGTAGAAGTTGCCATCGCCACTGAGGAAGCGCGCGTTGTCGCGCTTGAACTGCTCGATCTCGGCCTCCTTCTCCTGCAGCTGCTGTTCGTAGTTCTCCAGCTGGCGCTCGATAAACTGCTGCGAGGTCGTGAGATCCAGGCGCGAGTCGCCCATGCCGCGGGCCATGAACAGGTCGACTGTCTCGCGGACCACGCGGTAGGCGACCTCGGGGTTGCTGTGGCGGAAGCGGACGCTGTAGATGTTGTCGCGCTCGCCCCCCTCCAGGGTCAGCCGCGAACGCAGCAATGCCACCTGGGCATCCAGGCTGGCGTTCCCGGTCAGCACATCGAGATCGCTCTCGCGGGCGATCTCCTCGAGGTTGTCGCGACTGAGCAGGGTGCGGGTAATCATGCGCAGGCGCTGCTCGGTGTTCGGGCGTACCGTCATCCCGCGCAGCAGCGGGTCCAGCACCGACTGGGTGTTCACGTAGATCCGGGCATCCGCCTGGTAGGTATCCGGCAGGTTGTGGGCGTAGGCCCAGCCACCGATACAGACCAGCCAGGCAATTGGCAGGATCCACCAGCGCTTGCGCCAGGTGCCCCGCACATGCTGCCAGAGCTCTTGAACGATCTTTTCCATACGGCCCAGCTTCCCGCCGACCGCACTGGCGCATGGGAGCGCCCGCGGGCCGATCTGCAGCGAATACCTGTCCCCCGGACGCGCCTGCGTTGCGCCGGGACCACCCGGGTCTGGCACCGTCATGCCGGTCCTGCCGGGTTTGGGGAAATCCCAGGTTCATTCAAGTGGGTTTGTGCAGACCTGTCCACAGATGTCGGGATTGTTTACACACGGCGAACTGACGCGCAGATCACGGCGCGGGCGATCGCACGGAGGCGAATGAATCCCGGGCGGTTCTGTGAACTGGTACAGGGTTTGCTACCGGGTCACTGGGTAGAGTCGTAAGCCTGCAGCGGCCCCTGCACCGACCCTCAAGGATCGCTGATGAGTCACGAAAAGTTGGCACTGGAGCTCGCGGACTTCTGGTTCCCGGCGATCGCGGATCAACCCTGGGAGGAACGCCTGCGCATCCTGGACGAGGTCCACGGCCAGCTGTATCAGGATCTGGAGACCGTCGGCGAGTATGAACAGGTCTCCGCCAGCTTCGTGGCGGCCTTGATCGACCGACTGGGGTCACCCCCGATCACGCATCCGGCGCAGGCACAGATCTACGCCAGCTCGTCGGAGGAACGGCACTGGGGCGCGGCCATGGCATGGCAGTTCGGCGAGGGACAGGACGACGGGGCAACCACCCCGATGCCTGAGGAACGGCGGCGCTGGCCGCGCGAGATCGTCAACCGACTCACCGAGATGTGGGTGCAGGGACGACCGGCGCGCTGCCGGCTGGTGGACATCTCGCGCTACGGCGCACGCGTCATGCCGCTGCGCTACCAGCCGCGACTGCCCCCGGGAACGCCCATCCGGGTCATGGTGGCGGAGGGCAGCGTGCGCGACGGCGTGGTGGTGTTTTCCAGTCCGCGCGGGGTCGGTCTGCAGTTCGCGAATGCCGCGCACTGAACGGTGCGGCATTCAATCTCGGACCATGGGAGCAGAAACATGCATTATCCGAATACGGACTCGACACCCAACCGAAGTACAGACACACCCCCTCGACCGCCCGCCGCATCCGGTTCCGGATGCGGCTCTGCGCGTGAATAGGGCCGGACGGTTCCGCGCCTATCTCGCACGCTCGGAGGCCGCCCGACGGATCCATTTCCGCCTGCGCTACGAGGTGTACTGCCGCGAAACCGGTTTCGAACCCGCCGAACAACACCCGGAAGGCATCGAGCGCGATGCCTACGACGAGCATGCCGAGCATTTCCTGATCAGCCACGAAGGCCGCCCGCCGGACGCTCGCTGGGTGGGCGCCATGCGCCTGATCCTGCCGGGGAACCAACCCCTGCCGACCACGGCGAACTGCCGGCTGTTTCCCGAGGTGGCAGCCCAGTCCCGGGAACCCGCACTGGAGGTGTCGCGCCTGATCGTGCGCGGGGCTTCGCCCGAGGTGCTCTATCACCTGTGCCAGGCCTCGCAGGAGTACGCGCGGCGCCACGGCTACCGCCGGATGTTCTTCCTGGTGCGCCCGGCACTCGTGCGACTGCTGCGACGCCACGGCCTGCCCATCGAGGTGTGCGGCGCCCCCCACCGTCATCGTGGCACCCGCATCCCGTGCCTCGCGCACACCGAGGCCGCGGGCACGGCCCTGCGCGCCTGGCGAGAGCGCCTGCAACTCCCGGCAGCGGCGGAGATTCCCCACTACACTGCGTGGGAAGAGCCCGCCACGGGCGGGGCGCCGCATCCGACGGAGGTGCCCGCCGCGTGGGGGCCGCCACCGGACGTGGCGGGGCTTGCAGCAGGAGGAAACTAGTCGTGGAAAGCGACTCGATCGTCAGCGGTTTCAAGCGGTACTTCGATCTCTCCCAGCGCACCGGGGAACACCTGGAGGACATCCAGCATCTTCGCTACCAGGTGTACTGCAAGGAGTTCGGCTTCGAGCGGGAGGAGGATTGCCCGGGCCACAAGGAGGTCGACGCGTACGACGCCCAGGCCTGGCACTGCCTGCTGGAGCACAAGCCCAGCGGGATGGCCGCCGGCTGTGTGCGCGTAGTGCATGTCGACACCCGGGACCCGATCGGACAACTGCCCATGGAGCGCCATTGCCACGACAGCTTTTTCGACACCCCCTGGCGCCCGGACCGGCTGGAGCGCGACAACGTCTGCGAGGTGTCCCGGCTCGCCGTGCACAGCATGTTCCGCCGCCGCAACGGCGAGGCCGCCACCCCGATCGGGGACATCGAGGCCCTGAAACTCTCGCCCGACCAGATCCGCGTGTTTCCGATCCTCGCGGTCAGCCTGTTCGTGGCCGCAACCCTGCTCTGCGTGCACTACCGCAAGCAGCATGCCTTCGCGATGATGGAGCCGGCCCTCGCCCGCATCCTGCGGCATACCGGGCTGGAGTTCACCCAGATCGGCGAGGTCGTGCACTATCACGGCAAGCGCGCGGCGTTCTACATCGACTCCGGCGAGGCACACGAAAGCATCCAGCGATCGAGTGCCCTGAGCGAGCTGTGCCGGCACGTGGAGTCGACCTTGCTGCGCGCCCCGCGTGTCCCCCCGGTCGTGACATCCGCGCAGATGCTCCGCTTCCCGGGCGCTGCCGGGTGCCCTGTCGTCCGCCCGACCGGCCGGACACGCCTGCCGCTACCCGCACGCTCGCAACCGGGACTCAACGGGTTGGCACATTGAGTTCCGGGTTCGACTACCAGACGGCCTTCGCACGAACGGTTGGCTGGGTGACGCCGGCCGAACTGCAGCGGCTGCGCGGCGCCCGCATCGCGATCGCCGGTCTTGGCGGGGTCGGCGGCGCCCACCTGCTGACCCTGGTGCGCCTCGGGATCGGCCATTTCCGCATCGCCGACCCCGACATCTTCGAGCTGCACAACATGAACCGCCAGGTCGGCGCGGCCCTGTCGCGGCTGGACCGACCCAAGGTCGAGGTGCTGGAAGAGATGGCCCGGGACATCAACCCGGAACTCGAGATCGACGCCTTTGCGCAGGGCGTCCACGCCGACAACCTGGAGGCCTTCCTCGACGGCGTGGATGTCTACGTGGACGGCCTCGACTTCTTCGCCTTCGACATCCGGCGCCAGGTCTTCCGGGCCTGTGCCGAGCGCGGCATCCCCGCCGTCACGGTGGCCCCGCTCGGCATGGGGGCCGCCCTGCTGAACTTCCGCCCCGACGGGATGAGCTTCGACGCCTACTTCGACCTGCACGACGACCTGGACGACGAGGAGCTGGCCCTGCGCTTCATGATCGGCCTGGCGCCCGCGATGCTGCAGATGGGCTACCTGGCCGACCCGACAGCCGTCGACCTGGCGGCACGCCGCGGCCCCTCCACGCCGATGGCCTGCGACCTGTGCGCCGGGGTCATGGGCACCGAGGTGCTCAAGCTGCTGCTGGGGCGCGGTGCGCTGACCTGGGCCCCGCGGGGCGTGCACTTCGA
This sequence comes from Thioalkalivibrio sp. ALE16, assembly GCF_000381305.1. Classification (NCBI taxonomy): domain Bacteria; kingdom Pseudomonadati; phylum Pseudomonadota; class Gammaproteobacteria; order Chromatiales; family Ectothiorhodospiraceae; genus Thioalkalivibrio; species Thioalkalivibrio sp. ALE16. Next base: position 31,557 of record NZ_KB906356.1, on the reverse strand, counting down.
CGCCTACCGCCAGCGCCTCGCCCGCACCTGGCGCCCCGGGGGCAATCGCAACCCGCTCCACCGCCTGCTGATCCGGATCGCCCGCCGGCGACTGCGCGCCCAGCGCGCGCACCAGCGGGCCGCGAACCCGGAGGTACAATGACGCCATGATGAACCGGACCGCCATGTTCCTCGGCGCGGGCCTCCTGCTCGCGGTGGCCACCCTGCCCGCCACGGCGCTGGCGGAGGAATCCGCGGCGCGCGAGCTGGCCCGCGCCGTCCACGAGCGCCCGGACGGGGACGACGCCGTCACCCGGGGGATCATGACACTCACCGGCGGCGGCCGCCGCGAGCGCGTGCGCGAAAGCTACGAGTACCGGCTGGATGGCGACGAGCCCGGTGCCAGCCGCAACCTCATTCGCTTTACGTCGCCGCGCAACATTGCCGACACGGCCATCCTGGTCCACAACCACCCGGGCGGCGATGTCGACCAGTGGCTCTACCTGCCCGCGATCCAGCGCGAGCGCCGCATCAGCAGCGAGAACCGGGGCGGCAGCTTCGTGCAGTCCGAGCTCTACTTCGAGGACCTGGAAGACCGCGAACCGCACAAGGACCACCACCGCATCCTGGGCGAGGATACCTACGAGGGCACCCCGGTCACCGTGCTCGAGAGCGTGCCCGTGGACAGCGGCAACTCCGTCTACAGCAAGCGAGTCAGCTGGATCCACGAGGAGACCCTCCTGCCGCTGCGTATCGACCTGTACGAAGGGGGCGACGAGCCCGCGAAGCGCCTGGAGGTACAGCGGATCGAGGAGATCCAGGGCTACTGGACGGTAACCCGCAGCTCCATGACCGATCTTGCCAGCGGCCGCACCACCATCCTCGAGGTCGAGGACGTGACCTACAATAGCGGTCTCCCGGACGAGCTATTCACCCTCCGCGGCCTATCGGACCCGAGCCTTGCGCGCCCCTATCGCCCATGAAGCGCCCACGCCCCGGCCCGGGGGATGGTGCGCCACGGTGCTCGCCGGGCTGCTGGTGCTGGGGCCAATGCCGCTGGCCGCCGCGGCGCCGGCCCCCTATACCGTGCAGCCGGGCGACACCCTCTGGAGCATCGCCCGCGATCTGCGCCCCGACCCGTCCGTCCGCATCCAGGCCATGGCGCAGGCGCTGTATGCCCGCAACCCGGATGCCTTTGACGGCGGGCCCGAGGGCCTGAAGGCCGGGGCGACGCTCCAGCCGCCCGCGCCGGACGAGCTTGCGCGCACCGAACCCGCGCCCATCCCGGGCGCCGGCAACTACTACACCGTGCGCGCCAGCGACACCCTGTGGAGCGTGGCCGAGCGCCTGCGCCCGGACCCGCGCATCCCCACTCGGAAGATGGTCCAGCGCCTGTTCGAACACAATCCGCACGCCTTCGACGGCGACGTGCATACCCTGCGCGCCGGCGCGGTGCTGCAGGTCCCGGACATGCCCACGGCTGGGTCCGCCGCTGCGCCCGTCGCCGTCGCCGACGCATCCTCCGCTCCCGCGAGCGACGCCGCGCCTGACACTCCGGCACCGTCGCGCGACACCCCAAACGGTGATGCCGAAGACGAAGCACAGCGCGCGTTCGTATTCGGCGAGGAGTCGGCCGAGGATGCGGACGCGGACACCCAGACCGGCGCCGCCGCCTGGGACCTGCGGGTAGAGGACGCCCGCATCGAACTGGGCGTGCTGGGCACATCCGGGCGCCCCGTGGACCATGTGCAGCACGGTCGCGGCGTGGTCAGTGCCCGCCGCGACCTGAACGAGGCCTGGGAGCTGCGCCTGGGCGCGCGCGCGGACATCCAGGCCCAGCAGGGCGGCGACTACCCGAGCACCACCCGCGCACGCGCCGACTATGACGAAAATTTCCTGCGCTACCGGGGCGATCGTACGCGCGTCACCGTGGGCACCCAGCGCATCCTGTGGGGACGGGTGGACGAGATCCCGCCCACCGACCGGCTCAGCACCAAGGACCTGACCCGCTTCGGCCTGGACCCGTACGGCGAACGGCGCCGCGCGAACCCGGCGATCCGCGCGGAATTCTTCCAGGGGCCGTGGCATGCGGACCTGGTCTTCCTGCCCCTGTTCCGGCCGGCGGAGCTGCCCGACCTTGACAGCCTCTGGCACCCGGTGGACCGCAACCGCGGACGCCTGCTGGGGCTGCCACAGGACCCGGCGCTGGCGCCGGTGATCCAGCAGGCCGCGCTGGACGACGATGTCTCCGGCAACGGCGGCGCCGGCGTGCGCCTGGGGCGCTCCGGCCGCGGCGCCGATTTCGCCGTCACCGTCCAGCGGGCCCGGCATTCGCAGCCCTACTACCGCTTCGATACCGACACCCGCCAGGCCATCCTTGCCGGCCAGCCACCCGGGGACCCGACGCTGGAGGCCGTCCACCCGCGGACCTGGGTGGTGGGCGGCGACACCGCCTTTGCCACCGGCGCCTGGACCTGGCGCGCCGAGGCCGCCTGGCTGAGCGACGTACCGGTGACTCGCGCGGATGACCTGCGCCAGACCACGGTGGAGGGGGTCGACTGGGTGGTCGGCGCCGAGGGCTTCCCCGGAGACGGGGACTTCCGCATGACCACCCAGCTGGCGGGCCAGCACCTGCTGAACGCCGGCGACATGCTGGATGCGCGCGAAAGCTACTTCCTGACCGGAGAACTGGAGAGCCCGTTTGCCGACTACAACTGGCGGGCGCGCCTGCGCTATTCGATCGGGCTCAACCGCCGCGACGTCTACCTGAACCCGGAACTGGCATGGATCGCCCGCGAACCCATGGAATTCTATATCGGCCTGCACTGGCTGGACGGGGCCGAGGGCACGGCCGGGGGCTTCTACCGCGATAACCGCATGCTCGTCACCGGCTGGCGGGGGCAGTTCTGATGCGCTGGTTGCTGGGGCGCCCGCGACTGGCACTGGGCATCCTGGTCCTGCTGCTCTTCCTGCCCGGCCCCGTTCTCCTGCAGGTCAACCTGGATAACGCCCCCGAGTCCTATTTCCCCGAGGATGCCGCGGCCGTCACCTTCGATCGCGAACTGCGCGAACGCTTCCCTCAGGATCAGGTACTGGTCGGCCTGTTTACCGGCAGCGAGCTGTTCGAGGCCGATTTCCTGCAACGCATCGACGCGCTGGTGCGCGACATGGAGGCCGACCCGAGCGTCGAACGGGTCCTGTCGGTCACCACCCTGGACCACATTCGGGCCACGACCGACGGCTTCACCGTGGACCGCCTGGTGGACGGCCGCGCGCTGGACGAACGCACGGCCGATGAATGGCGCGAGCGGGTCTTGCGTGACCGCTTCGCCCCCGGCCTGGTAGCCGGCCCCGACGGCGAGGTCCTGGCGGTGGTCGTGCGCCCGCACGCGCTGGAAAACAGCCTGCAGCGCCTGCAGCTGGAACGCCTGCTCCGCGACCGGATCGCCGAGCACGACCTGGAAGGCGATCTGACCGCCATCGCCGGCCATATCGCCCTGGATGTCGCGCAGCTCCGGGCGATGGTCAAGGACCTCGCCTTCCTGGTTCCGGGCACCATGACCATCAGCCTCCTGCTGCTGTGGTGGCTGTTCCGGCGCCCGCTGGTGGTCGTGCTGTCCGCTGCCACGATCAGCGCGGTCACCGGGCCCGCGATCGCCCTGCTGATCCTGCTCGACCGGCCGTTCACACTGATCTCCGCCATCCTGCCGCCCCTGCTGACCGCATTGACGGTGGCGATGCTGATGCACTTCTTCAACGCCATGCTGCACGCCGCGCAACGTGGCCACCGGGGGCGCGCGCGAGTGGAAGCGGCGCTTTCCGCCGTGGCCCGGCCCACGTGGTTCATGGCGCTGACCACGGCGGCGGGGCTCGCCTCGCTGCAGGTCAGCAGCATCCGGCCGATCGAGACCTTCGGCCTGATCGGGGCCTTTGGCGTCCTCGTCGCGGCAGCGGTCGTGCTGCTGATCCTGCCGGCGATCATGGTGCGCTGGGACCGTGGCAACTGGCTCGCGCCCCGGCGCGGGCTGCGCCTGCTGGACCGCGTGACGGCGCTGGCGGCACACCTGGCGATCCGCCGGGCCGGCTGGGTCCTGCTGGCCACGGCCATCCTGCTGGCGCTGGCCATCCCGCAGATCCGGCATGTCGAGGTCGAAACCGATCTCTACGCCTTCTTCGACGACAACCACTCGATCACCCAGGCGACCCGTGCGGTGGAGAACGAACTCTCCGGGGTGATGGCACTGGAGGTGGTGTTCGACGGGCCGGACTGGGACAGCCTGCAGGACCCGGAACGCATGCAGGCCATCCAGCGCGTGCAGGACTGGCTGGACCAGCGTCCCGAGGTGGACTACAGCCTGTCCCTGCCGGATCTCGTCGCCGAGATGCACTGGGCCTTCAACGAGGAAGACCCGGCCTTCCGGCGCATCCCGGACGACCCCAACCTGGTCGCCCAGTACCTGTTCATCTACGACGGCCGCGACCTGTTCGATGCCGTCGACCGCGACTTCGAACGCAGCCGCATCCTGCTCAACCTGAACGCCCACGGGGCACGGGCCATCAACGCGCTGATGGACGACCTGCGCGACCACCTGGAGGCCAACCCGCCAGCCGACCTGGAATGGGACATGGCCGGGATGGCCCGACTGTTCGCGGACCAGGAGCGGTTACTGATCGAGGGGCAGCTGCACAGCCTGTATGCCGTGGCCGCGATGATCACGCTGCTGATGCTGCTGATGTGGCGCTCGATCCCGCTGACGCTGCTCAGCATGATCCCCAACCTGGCACCGGTGGCGATGATCTTCGCCCTGATGGGCCTGCTCGGCATCTGGCTGGACATGGCCACGGCCATGATTGCCAGTGTCGCCATCGGCATCGCCGTGGACGACACCATCCACATCCTGCACAACTATCGCCAGCGCCGCGGGCGGGGCAGTCCGGTCGCCTGGGCGCTCGCCCGCAGCTTCCGCCGAAGCGGGCGCGCGATCACCGCCACCACCATCGTGCTGGTGGGCCAGTTCCTGCTGCTGGCCCTGTCCGACTTCCAGCCCACGGCCGCCTTTGGCTGGTTGACCGCCTTCGGGCTGATCGCGGCGCTACTGTTCGACCTGCTGGTACTACCGGCCCTGCTGGTCGTCGGGCACCGGCTCGCGCGGGCCCGCACGGCCTGACCGAGCCCCGGCCGCGCCTCTGGCGACCGGCCTGTCGAGATGCTTTACAAGCCAAGTGATCCGCACAACCCTATGTTTTTGCACATTCTTTACCGGTTTCTCCGGTTTCGGGCGTCCTGACGGCCTCATCCAGCCGGCCCGCTCGTCGACACCCTTTACAGTTCCCCGGCCAGAAGACCCTCCTGCGATCACGCGGTCCATGGCCCAGCAGCTGACCCCCAATTTTCTCCGTTCTTTTCAATGCCTTGCGACCCATCCGCCCTGAGCCTGGAAATTGGCACGGAGCCTGCTTTGTATTCAACCGAAAGCAACAGACACGGCCACCAGGCCAGACCCCGGCGATGGTTGAATCGCTGTAAATTGAGCATCAGGAGAGCCCCATGAACGCGAAAAAAGTACTTCTCGCTTCGCTCTTTGTCGGCATGTTCGCCGCCGGCGCGAGCACGGCGACAGCGGCAGAGATCATCGACTTCGACATCAACCTCGACGCCACGACGAACTACAGCGGTTCGGCCGAAAACATCCGCCGCATCCAGTTCGACCTGAACACCCAGACCTTCCAGTACGTTCAGGATCCGTTGAACCCGGTGCAGGCCGGCGATGTCTTCTATGACCGAGGCTACGGCGATGCCGGGTCCTACCGGACCTCGCTCGGCGGATCTGCTCCCCAGTCCGGGCCTGACTTCGTTGGGGCCACATACTCCATGGGGCTCCTCTGGGATGAACTCCGCGGGGTGGTCGCCAGCGCCGGCTACGTCGACGGTAACCCCGCAAACAACTACGTGGTCAACGCCAACTACACCTCGGTGGGCACCGACAACTTCCAGCTCTTCGTCTCCGACCTGAATCCCGGCTTCGGTCAGGACTATGAAGCGGCGGCGGCCCACTTCAGCGCTGGCGAACAGGTGATGGAGCTGGCCCTGAAGTCCGGCAACAGCATCCTGGAGTTCGACAGCGCGGGCGGGGACTTCATCGAAGGGACCTTCACCTTCGAATTCCAGGTCGTGAGCGTGCTCCCGGGCTTCTGGTTCACCGCTGACGGCATCGACTTCGCCGACCTGATCGAAGACGAAGAAGGCGCCCCGACGTTCATGGTCTCGGCCTTTGCCAGCGCCGGCACGATCCAGGAACCCGGTCCCGTGACGTTCTTCGGCGATGACGCCAACAACGTCTATGGCGACGAGCGCGAAGGGCAAGGCCTCTTCAGCGAGACCCAGTCGACCCACGACGGCAGCCTGCGCTTCGCGGTGCCGGAACCGGGCACCCTGGCGCTGATGGGCCTCTCCCTGCTGATCCTGGCGGGCTTCATCGGCGTCGGTGGCATGCGCCGCCGCTCCAACAGCACCCACCGCCAGGCCGCATAACACGCACCACCAACAGCCTTGGTGGCCACCCCCCCCTGTGGGGTCACCGAGTTAAGGGCTCCCTCCGCGGAGCCCTTTTTTCTGCCCGGCCCCGGCCCATACGGCAACCCCACGCCCAGCCCTGGGCATACCAACCATCACGCACCACCATCATCTACACCCCAGTCAGAGCCTTCCCCCACGCCCGTCAATCCGCCCCGGACACCACGCCCCCACACACCCGCGTCACCCCAGGTCCAGCGCTCCCCCACACCTCGTCATCCCAGCCGCAGCAAAGCGAAGAGCCGGGATCTCCCGACGCTGCCACCAACGCCACGCCAGCCCTGAAGATCCCGGATACCCGCTACGCGGTTTCCGGGATGACGAACAGGGAGGTGCGCGGTGGAAACATCCTTGTAGGAGCCTGCTTGCAGGCGAAGCCCCTGCCAGAGCCGGACGCGGGCAGGAGCATTCGCCTGCAAGCAGGCTCCCACAGGGGTCAAGGGGTCACATCAGGACATCCGGATTCCCCACCGCTGCACTCCCCCACACTCCGCCATCCCGGCCGTAGCGAAGCGAAGAGCCGGGATCTCCCACCCCCGCCACCGACGCCGCGCCAGCCCCCGGCAGCCCCCGGCAGCCCCCGGCAGATCCCGGCAGATCCCGGATAACCGCTGCGCGGTCTCCGGGATGACGACAGAGGGGTGCGCGGTGGAAACATCCTTGTGGGAGCCTGCTTGCAGGCGAAGCTCCTGCCAGAGCCGGACGCGGGCAGGGGCATTCGCCTGCGAGCAGGCTCCTACAGGGGGCGGAACAGGCCATCCAGATTCCCGGCCTCATACCCCCACACACCGTCATCCCGGCCGTGCAGGCGTACGGGCAGGCATGAAAAAAGGGGCTGCCTGTGGCAGCCCCTTCGAACGTCGGACCTCTTCGGGCTTACAGGCGGTCGAGCAAGGCCTCGGCGTCGGCCCGTTGCGGGAAGGCGTCGTGCGCATCCAGCAGTTGCCGCAGGCGGTCGGCGGCGGCGTCGCGTGCGCCCTGTTCGCTTTCCGCCCAGGCCAGGTGGTACTGGATGCCCGGATCCTCCGGAGCCAGCTCGTGCGCGCGACCCAGGATATCCGCGGCCTCGGCCGGCTCGCCCGCGTGGATCAGCACCACGGCCAGCGTGTCCAGCACCGGGGGCGCCTCCGGAGCGAGTTCGGCGGCCCGGCGCGCGTGTCCGAGCGCCTCTTCGGTCTCGCGTTCACGCAGGGTCCAGGCCAGGTTGTTGAGGGCAATCACGTCGTCCGCATCCTGCTCGACGATGCGGCGGTACGAGGCCACGGCGCCCGACTCGTCGCCGGCCCCCATCTGCTGCGCCGCATAGATGTGCCGGGTCGCCAGGTCCTGCGGGTGCTCGTCGAGCCAGCCTTCCAGCGTGGCCTGGCCGGCCTCGAACTCGCCGGATTCCCGTTGCGCGCGGGCCAGTTCATGGACCCAGTCCCGGCGCTGGCCACCCGGATCCGCCAGCGCGGCCCGGTAGTGCCGCACGGCGGCCGCGGGATCATCCCGCTGCAGGGCCGCACGTCCCAGCAGGGCCTGGACCTCGCTGCGATCCTCGAAGCGTTCTTCCAGCCGCTGCAGATGCGGCCGGGCGTCCTCCGTGCGCTCCTGGTTGACCAGCCCTCGAGCCAGCAGCACGCGGGCCCGGTAATGTTCCGGCTGGCGTTCCAGCAGCTCGCGCAGCGTGGCCTCGGTGGCGGCCTCGTCACCGGCCTGCGCATGCGCGCGGGCCAGGGCAAGCCGAAGGTTCACATTGTCCGGCGCCTGCCCGACGGCCGCCTCGAGACTGGCGACCGCGGCATCGGGACGATTAAGCGTCTGCTGGACATCGGCCAGCGCATACAGCAGATCGGGATTGTCCGGATGATGTTCACTCGCAGCCTCGAGCGTCTCCAGGGCCTGCTCGGGGCGGCCGCCCTGGAGCTGGATCTGGGCCAGCGCGAGATGCGGTGGCAGCATCTCGGGCTGTGACTCGATCGCCACCCGAAACCAGCGGGCGGCGCCCTGCTGGTCCCCGTCCTGGAGACTCAGGTTGGCCAGGCGCTGCGCGGAGCGGGCATGCCCGGGGTGGCGATCCTGAATCGCTTCCAGGACCTCCCGTGCCGCGCCACGGTTGCCGGCCTGCAATTCCAGGCTGGCAAGGTTCATCGCCACGGAGATATCGTCCGGGTCACGTTCGACCCCTTCGCGGAACGCGGCGCGCGCCTCGTCGGTCCGGCCCAGTCCCATCAGGGCGGCGCCCTGGAGACTCAGCGGGCCGGCGGCCTCCGGCTGCAGCTCCTGCAGGCGCTGGGCGCGTTCCAGCGCCTCGTCATAGCGACCCGCCTGCAACAGGTAGAGCACCATGGTGGTATCGACCTGTTGCGCCGTAACCTCGCCGCCACCGGCGGCACGCATCACGTCCAGGCCTTCCTCGGTCTCGCCACCCCGGAGCAGCGCCACCGCCAGGAGTTCCTGCAGGCCCTGAGAGCCGGGGCTCGCGGCCACGGCATCGCGCAAGGCTTCGATCCCGGCTTCGGAGTCGCCGGCCACCAGCAGCAGGCGCCCGCGCAGCTCCGCCATGTCGGCGGGATCGCCGGTGTAGTCGCGGCTGACCCGGTCCACGAACCGCAGCGCATCCTCCACCCGATCCTGTTCCAGATAGATCGCGGTCAGGGTACGGATGCCCTGCAGCGATCCCGGGCTCTCCTGCACATGCCGGTTCAGGTTGTGCTCGGCCTGCTCCAGATTGCCCAGGCTGCGATGCGCCAGGCCAAGCCCCAGCAATGCGGGGCTGTAGGTGCGATTTCCGGCCACGGCCCGTTCGAAACTCGCGCGCGCGTCGCTGTAGCGTTCCTCCTGCATCAGGAGCATCCCGTCCAGGTAATGCACGCCGGGATGCGACGAGCCACCCTGCATCAGGCCGTCGACGTCCGCCCGCGCCCCTTCATAATCGCCGGCATTCAGGCGCACCATCGCGCGCGCCATGTAGTCACGTCCGGAAGCCGGGCGCACCTCGATGGCCCGGGTGAAGGCCTCTTCCGCGCCCTCGGAATCGCCGGTGATACGGCGGTACTCGCCCAGCAGGCTCCAGGCATGCGCCAGCTCGGGGTCCTGATCGAGCGCCTGTTCGAGGGACGCCATCGCCCGCTCGGCATCACCCTCGGCCATCGCCAGATGGGCATGCGCCAGGGCCTGCAGCGGCGCCTGCTCGGACGCTTCGACCTGTGCCAGCTCGGCCTCCGCGGCGTCGCGCTCGCCCACGGCGGCAAAGGCGACCGCCCGCAGCGCGTGCAGCCGTGGCCGCTCCTCGGCGGCGAGATCCTCCGGCACCGACTGCGCCCGGATCCGCGCGAAGCGGTCGGTCGCGAACCACGCCTCGGCTAGCGGCAGCGCCACCTGCGCCTCCGGGATACCGAGCGACTGCGCCCGTTCCAGCTGGCGGCGGGCCTCCTCCGGGTTGTCCAGCTGCAGATACACCACGCCGAGACTGCGGCGCGTGGCCGGGGCATCGGTGTTCAGTTGCAGGGCGTTGCGATACTCGATGCGGGCGCCCCGGTAGTCCCCCTGCTCCTGCAGGGCCTGGGCACGGTCGAGGTAGTCCTGTTCGCTGGCCGTCCCGATCTGGTCACAGCCCGCCAGGCCCACGCCGGTGGCCAGGACCACCGCCAGTGCCAGCGGCTTCAGGCGTCCCGGCAGTATCCCATTGTGACGGGGCCGGGCCGGGCCGGATGCTTGTTTCGTGTATCGGGTAGTCACCATGGTGTGCCTCATCTGAGCCCGTACTTGTCGAGCAGGCCGTAGAGCGTTGGACGGGTAATGCCGAGGGTATCGGCCGCCTGGGCGATGTTGCCGTTGCAGCGGCCCATCGCCTTGATCACGGACTGGTATTCGGCCCGGTCGCGGGCCTCGCGCAGACGCTCCGGCGGCGCTTCCTGGTCGTGGTCCTCGAGCCCGAGGTCCTCCGCGGTCACCAGGTTGCCGTCGGCCATGATCACGGCGCGCCGGATCAGGTTTTCCATCTCGCGCACATTGCCGGGCCAGGGGTGGCCCTCGATCGCGCGCAGCGCGTCGGCGGTAAAGCCGCGGCGCGGCTTGCCCTGCTCGCGCGCGAAGCGCTCCAGCAGGGCGTGGGCCAGCAGGGTCGCATCCCCCTGGCGTTCGCGCACCGGCGGGATGTCGATACTGATCTCGCTGATGCGATAGAACAGGTCTTCGCGGAAGTCGCCCGCCCGGATCAGGGCCTGGAGGTCCTGATTGGTGGCGCCGATGATGCGGACGTCCACCGGGATCTCGTTGCGCCCGCCCAAGCGCTCGACCGTGCGCTCCTGCAGGAAGCGCAGCAGCTTGGCCTGCAGGCTCTGCGGCAGGTCGCCGATCTCGTCGAGGAACAGCGTGCCCTTGTCGGCATGCTCGATCTTGCCGATGGTCTGGCGCGTCGCGCCGGTGAAGGCACCTTTCTCGTAGCCGAACAGTTCGCTCTCCAGGAGGTTCTCCGGGATCGCGGCGCAGTTGATCGCGACGAAGCGCTCCTTCGCGCGGTTGCTGAGGTCGTGGACGGCGCGCGCCAGGACCTCTTTGCCGGTCCCGCTGTCGCCCAGCAGCAGGACGGTCGCGTCGGAGGGCGCCACGCGCTCCACCATGCGGCAGACCTGCAGCATTTGCGGATCCGAGGTGATGATCCCGGACAGCGAAGAGGTGCTGCCACGGGCCAGCCGGCGGTTCTCCTCCTCGAGTTCGTACAGCCGGGCGGCACGGTCCACGATCAGGCGCAGGAGCTCGGCATCCACGGGCTTGATGTAGAAATCGTAGGCCCCCAGGGCGACGGCCTTCAGCGCGTTCTCGCGATCGTCATTGCCGGTGACCACGATCACCTTGACCCCGGGGTTGAACGCCAGGATCTCCTCCAGCAGCGCGAGGCCCTCGGTGGCGTTGGCCGGGTCGGGGGGCAGGCCGAGGTCCAGGGTGACCAGTTCGGGCTCGTGCCGGCGCATATGCGCCATCGCGCTCGCGCGATCCTGGGCCTGCAGGATCTCGTAGCCGTCCAGGCACCAGCGCAACTGGCTTTGCAGGCCGGCGTCATCCTCGACAATCAGCAGCTTGAGCATCGACTCCATTACTTTGCACCCGGCCCCGCGAGGACGTGATGGTGAACGGCACGAAGACGCCTCATGTGCCGTACCGTGGCAGACGCAGCGTGAAGGCGGTCCCCTCGCCAACGCGGCTGGATACATCGATCCGCCCACCCATCCGGACCACCAGGTCCCGGGCCTCGTACAGGCCAATGCCCATGCCGGCGTTTCCCTTGGTGGTCTGGAAGGGGCGGAAGAGCCGCCGCCGGACGAAGTCCTCGTCCATGCCCGCCCCGTTGTCCTCGATTTCGATGATGGCCCATTGATCCCGGGTTTTCAGGGTCATGGTTATATCGCCGTTATCCGGCGTGGCCTCCTGTGCATTCCGCACCAGGTGCAGCAGCACATTCCGCAGTGCGTCGCGGTTTCCGAGGACTCCGGCGCTGGCCTCGACCGTGACCCGGGGCACCGGCCGAACCTCGCGGCTGTCGTGCGCGACCTCCTCCAGCAGGGCGTCCACCTCGATCGCCTGACGCGGGCTGTCGGCCCCCGGCTGGGCCTTGCGCAGCTGGGCCAGGGTGCGCTCCAGGCGCTCGCGGGCATGGCCCACGGTGCGGAAGGCATCCGCCACGAACTCGGGATTGTCGCGGTGGCGCTCGGCGTTGGCGCTGATCAGGGACAACTGGGCGGAGACGTTCTTGAGGTCGTGGACCAGGAACGCCGCCAGCCGATGGAAGGTCTCGAACTGGCGCGCCTCCAGCAGCGCCTCGTCGGTCTGGACCAGCGCCACGTACACGGCGAGCTGGCGACCCGCGGTCTTCAGCAAATCGCGCTCCTCCCAGTCGATGCGATGCCGCGCCCGCGGCTGGGCCAGCACGACAAAGCCCTCCAGGCCATCGCTTTTCAGCAGCGGCACCACGGCCCAGTGGCGCGGGTTGTCCACCAGCCAGGCCGGCAGCTCCAGCCCGTGATAGAACGTCGGATCGCGGCGAAACTCGTCGATGTCGATCACCCAGCCGGAGCGCATCAGGAATGCCACCAGGGGATCGTCCGGTTCCAGCGCCGGGTACTCCGGCTCGCCCAGGTTCAGCACGCCGTCGAGGGCAAAGCGGCCGTCGTCGCGATGGACCCAGAGCAGGCCACCGGGGCTCTCGACCAGCTCGCCGATGGCCTGGATCGCCCGCTGCCGGAACGGGGTCTCGTCATCGGTCTGCGCGAGGGTTCCGGTAAAGCGCAGCCATTCCTGGCGGTAGTCGTAGCGGTAGTTGAAGAAGTGCTTGGCCAGCCATACCCGCAGCTGGGCGCGGACGCTGCCGGAGAAGAGCACCACCGCCAGCAGCAGCACCGCCCCGAACAGGAGAGTCACCTGCAGCAGGGCACCCAGGTCGCCACCGTGGTGGCGCAGGTAGTAGCCCGCGCCGCCGACCGCCAGCAGGTACAGCCCGGCCCCGATCAGCGACGCGGTGTGAAACAGCAGGTGGCGCGAAACCGTGGGCCCCTCGCGCTGCGGCAGGCGCCGGCTCACCGAAATTGCCAGTAGCGGGACCACCAGCGCATTCACGAACCCTCGGGCCTGCCAGGACGGGCTGTCGATGGTCTGGAACAGCACCAGATCCGCGAACAGGAACAGGTCGAAGGCGAACAGGCCGCCCAGACCCAGGCACAGGAACTTGATCTCCCAGCGGTTCTGCGGCGGCGTGTTGCGGTAGACCTGTTCCACCAGCACCAGCCCGGCGATCGCCATCAGCAGCGTGGCCAGCCCCGGCCAGATCGCGCCCAGCAGCTGCGGCCACAGCATCGGCACCAGGATGAACAGCAGAAAGGCCGCGACGCCACTGGCCCACCAGCGCAGGGCGCGCGGATCGACCCCCGGGCGGCTTCCGCTGCCCGCGAGCAATGCCAGCAGGAGCGCGAACCAGCCGGCATTGCGGGCCACCTCCATCACGCCGCCGGAGATCGCCGCGCTGGTCCCGTACTGCCAGGCGAGAAAACCCAGGTAGCCCGCCCAGCCCACCGACAGCAACGCGGCCAGGACCACCCACAGGCCCGAGGGCCGGTTGCGCCAGCGCACCAGCGTCACCACCGCCAGCACCAGGAACGCCAGTGCCGCTGTCAGGTAGCCGATCGCGGCCAGGGGAACACTGGTCATTACGGGATCAGCGCGCGCCGCGGCCGAACAGGACGACCTTGACCGTCTCGATCAGGATCAGGACATCCAGGAACAGGGTGTGATTCTTCACGTAGTACAGGTCGTACTGCAGCTTCTGCCGCGCGTCCTCGACCGAGGCCCCGTAGGGGTAGCGCACCTGCGCCCAGCCGGTAATGCCGGGGCGGATCGAGTGGCGCGCCGGGAAATAGGGGATCTGCTCGGTCAGCTGTTCGACGAACACGGGCCGCTCCGGGCGCGGCCCGACGAACGACATGCTGCCCTGAAATACGTTGATCACCTGCGGCAGCTCGTCGATACGCAGCTTGCGGATGATGCGCCCCACGCGGGTCACGCGGTCGTCGTCGCGCACCGCCCAGCGCGCCACGCCATCGACTTCGGCGTCTTCGCGCATGCTGCGGAACTTGCAGACCTCGAATGGCACATTCCCCAGCCCCACGCGCGTCTGCCAGTAGAACACCGGGCCGCGGCTTTCCAGCTTGATGGCCAGGGCGGTGACCAGCATCACCGGCAGGGTGGCCAGCAGTAGCATCGAACTGGCCAGCACGTCGAAGGTCCGCTTGATGGCGTTGCGGGACCAGTGCTGGCGGAATCCCTCGCCGAAGATCAGCCAGCTGGCGTTCAGCGAGTCCAGTTGCACCCGCTGCTGTTCGCGCTCGAAGAAACTGGACACATCGGTGACAGCCACCCCGTTCAGCTTGCACTCGAGCAGCTGCCGGACGGGCAGGTTGCCCCGTCGGTCGCGGATGGCGACCACGATCTCGTGGGCCCGAAACTCGCGCGCCATCTCCAGCAGGCTCGCATCGCAGCCCAGCTGTAACTGGCGCGCCGGATCCTGCGGGCAGTCCTTCTCGCCCTCGGTGGCGATGTAGCCCAGCACCCGGAACGGCAGGTCGTCCGGGGCCTTGTCCGGGTGGACCGTCTCGATCGCGCGGGCCCGGCTGCCGGTACCCAGCACCAGGATGCGGCGCTTGAAGGCGTCGGCGTCGGAGAAATTGCACCAGAGGGTGCGCTCGGCAACCAGCCCGGTCAGCAACAGCAGCACCCCGCCGCCGACCGCCGTTGGCGAAAACAGTGCCGCCGGCACCAGGGCCCCATACAGGAGCAGCAGCCCGCCCACGAACAGCAGCGCCGGCACCAGGCGCAACAGGGAGCGCAGCGTGCTGCGGGTGGCCAGATAGTCCGACTCGTACAGGCCCGCCAGGGTGAGCACCAGCAGGACGACCAGCGTCGCCGCCACCAGCTCCGGGTCCAGCAGGCTGAGGGCCTCCGGCTGGAAGGGCGGCAGGCTCAGCACCAGATACAGGCACAGATACGCCACCAGCAGTTCCGCGGTCGCGAGCATCAGCACGCGGCGGCGTATGTAGTGGCCGAAGATGCGCACGACTAGCCCTCTCGCCGAGGCGCTTGCGCAGCGGGGTTGTGCGTCCTTGTCAGGGGGTCCATGTCTACCGTCCCCGATCCCGCAGCGTGGCGGCGACGATTCCCCGGCGGCGCCTCAGCGCCGCGCGCCCGGAACCCGCCCGTCGCGCCCCGGGCTCGTCAGAAGCGTCGTTCCGGAATGATCAGCGTGTCGCCGGGCAGCATGTCCACGTTGGCCGAGATGTCGCCGCCGTTCACCAGGTCGTCCAGGCGCACCCGGTACTGCTTGCGCTCGCCGTCCTCGTTGCGCACGATCACCGCGCGATTGCCGGCCGCGAAGTCGGTGATACCGCCCACCGCGATCATCACGTCCATCACGCTCATCTCCTCGCGGTACTGCAGCGCCTGCGGCTCCGCGGCCTGCCCGATCACCCGGATCTGGCGGCTGTAGGGCCCGGCGAAGCCGGTCACCATCACCGTGACGATCGGATCGCGCAGGAACCGGGAGAGCTCCTCCTCCATCGCCCGCGCCAGTTCGGTGGGCGTCTGGCCGCTGGCCTGGACATCCTCGACCAGCGGGGTGGTGATCTGCCCGTCCGGGCGTACGGATACGCCGGTGGAGAGATCCGGATTGCCACGCACAGACACCTGCAGGGAGTCCCCGGGACCGATGATGTACTGCTCGATCACCGTGCGCTCGATGGAGGTCGGGGCATCCGGAAAATCGGTCGTGGCGCAGCCACCCAGGATCAGGGCCGGCAGCAGGAAGGCGAACCCGAACTTCGGCCCGACCTTTGAAGCATGGATCAGGGACATCGCGACTCCCCCTTGGACATTTCTGACGGTTGTTTGGAGGCTTCACCCGACCGGGAACCGGGCCCGCACCGCACCCCGAAGGCCGCGATACCTGGCTACGCTTACCGGGAATACCGGATTCCACAAGCAACTTGATGTTAGGCCCCGGTTGTGAACAGAGTCCACGTAAGGCCTTCATTCCCGGCGGCTCCTGACTAACGTTCGCGTTACGGCGCCGCCGGGCCGTCCTGCTACCGCCAACAAGGGTGCCCCGTGGATTTTCTGTCGCTGCGTTTTCTGGCCGACTGGCTGCTGCTCCCGCCCAGCGGGCCGCTGCTGCTGGCCCTGGCGGGCCTTCTGCTGATGCGCACCCTCGCGGGCAAGGCGCTGCTGATCACCGGGCTCCTGCTGACCTACGCCTTCAGCCTCCCGCCCGTCAGCCACGCCCTGATGGCCCCGTTGCAGGCGCCGTGGTCACCCCCCGACGCGGCGGCGCTGGAACGCGCCGAGGCGATCGTCGTGCTGGGCGCCGGCTACCGCAGCGGTGCCGTCGAGTTCTCCGGCGAGACGGTGAACGACCTGGCCCTGGTGCGCCTGCGCTATGCCGCGGCCCTGCACCGGCGCACCGGCCTGCCGGTGGTCGCCACCGGCGGCGGCCCGGACGATCGGGAACCGGAGGCCCGCTGGATGGCCGAGGTGCTGGAGGAGTTCGGGGTATCGCCGGTGTGGCAGGAACCGCGGGCGCGCGACACGCAGGGCAATGCCCGCCACTCGGCCGCGCTGCTGCAGGAACACGGCCTGCAACGCGTCCTGCTGGTCACCCATGCCCACCACCTGCCGCGCGCCACGGCCGCGTTCGAGCGCGCCGGGCTGGAACCCATCCCGGCACCGACCGGGGCGTTCGTCGCGCATGACACGCGGCTGTCGTTAGGCGCCTTCAAACCCCAGGCTAACGCCATGCGCACGAGCTGGCTCGCCATGCACGAGTACCTCGGTATTCTGTGGTATCGCTGGCAATACGGCCGTCACCCGGCACCATCCGACCCCTGACGCGCCCCGCCAGCCCCAATCCACAGCGACCGGGGGCGATGGATGAAACTGCTGGTAACGGGCGGGGCCGGCTATATCGGCAGCCATGTCCTGCAGCACCTGCGCAGGGCGGGGCACACGGTCACCGTGTACGACAACCTCAGCACCGGCCACGCCTGGGCTGTGGGGGATGCCGAGCTGGTCGTCGGCGACCTGGCCGATACCGAAGGCCTGCGCGACACCCTCGCGCGCGGCTTCGACGGCGTGCTCCACTTCGCCGCGCATATCGTCGTGCCCGAATCGGTCGCCGATCCGCTCAAGTACTACGGCAACAACACCCGCAACACCCTCAATCTGCTGCAGGCCTGTGCGGATACCGGCGTGCGCCATTTCGTGTTTTCCTCCACCGCCGCGGTCTACGGCATCCCCGACACCGTCTCGGTTGCGGAAGGCGCACCGCTGCAGCCGATCAACCCCTACGGCGCCTCCAAGATGATGTCCGAGCGCATGCTGATGGACCTGGGCGCCGCCTCGGACCTGCGCTACGTCAGCCTGCGCTACTTCAACGTGGCCGGCGCCGCCCCCGACGGCCACCTGGGGCAGGCCACGCCCGACGCCACCCACCTGATCAAGGTCGCCTGCCAGGCCGCCACCGGCCAGCGCGACGGCATCACCGTATTCGGCACCGACTACGACACCCGCGACGGCACCTGCGAACGCGACTACATCCACGTGGAAGACCTGGCCGCCGCCCACGTCCGCGCCCTGGAACACCTCGACGGCGGCGGCGACTCTCAGGTGCTCAACTGCGGCTACGGCCACGCCTACAGCGTGCTCGAGGTCATCGACGCGGTGAAACGCGCCAGCGGCGTGGACTTCCCCGTCACCCTCGGCCCGCGCCGCGAAGGCGACCCGCCCGCCCTGATGGCCGACGCCCGCCGCATCCGCCAGACCCTCGCCTGGGAGCCGCAATACGACGACCTCGACCAGATCGTCCGCCACGCCCTCGCCTGGGAACAGAAGACCGCGCTACAGACCGCCTGATCCGCGTTTCCCCAGCCGCGTTACAGGACCGTGCGGCGGGCGAGGTGCAGGAGCCGCGCGGGCATCTCGTACTCCAGCTCCCAGATGATGCTCATCGGCTTGCTGCCCTCGTGGTGCTGGTAACGCACCGGGCCGCAGAAGGTGAAAGGCTCGCTGAGGCCCGTCGCATCACGCTTAGCCCGCCGAATGAACAGCATGGGGGTGTAGCCACGCGCCTCGTGGTGGATGTAGCGCTGCCCGGTGTCCGAGCTGGGGGAGGTGCCGGACTGCGACTGCCAGTGGAATCGCCGCTCGTTGAGGGCGTAGTCCTCGTACATGGTGGTGGGCGAGAACTCCTGCTCGGATTTCTCCAGGGTCACGAACAACGCATCCACCCGCCGCTCCGGTACGTGCCGCACACCCTCCTGCTGGGTGATCGGCTTCTCCAGGCTGCCAAGTCCCAGCGCCAGCAGGATCTGCTCGCGGGTGTACGACGCGTGCAGCTCCAGCGGCCCCGTCTGCTCCGGGAAGGTGATGCCGCTGGCGGGGACGATACGCTCGTGTCGCCAGGTGGCGACTTCCTGGAGATCCCGGTAAAGGGGGCGTTGTTCGCGGACGAATGCGTCCACTGCGGTTAGGTCCCCGTCCCCCGGCCGCGTCTTGCCCCATAGGGTGCTGTGGACGAGTGCCAGCCGGAGCCGATCTTCTTCGGCAAGCTGCTCCACGTTCGCGGCCGGCTGCGCCAGATGGGTCTGCAGGGTTTCCAGCAACTGGTGATCGTCACACCGCGCTAAGCGCTGCAGCCCACGTTTGAGGCTGCTGACATAGGGTCCCAGCGCTTCGGTCGACTCGCCTCCGCAGTCCGCGCGCAGCCGGGAGGGCAGGTCCTTGCGCAGCAGGTCTTCCGCATCATCCATATGCAGGCAGTCGAGCATCTTGGACAGGCTGGCGGAGTCGATGTCCTCCCGGAAACAGTCCTTCAGCTCGCGCACGATCTGCGGTCGCTGGCGGTTGATCTGCGAACGGATGTTGTCGAGCACGTGCTGGGTGGCCAAGCGGTCGAGGTGGATCAGGCAGCCGCTGGGTAACCAAGGGAAGCCTTCCTGGATCTGGTGATCCACCCGCTTCTCCGGCCGCGCGCTCAGGGCCCGGAACCGAGCGGCATAACGAAAACGCCGATCCTGTGGCGCGACGAAATCCAGCACGGTCAGGTGCGGCTTGCCCTCGTGCAAGCGCAGGCCGCGGCCCATCTGCTGTAGGTAGACCGTCAGGCTCTCGGTCGGGCGCAGCAGCAAAACGGTGTCCACCTCCGGCAGGTCCACGCCTTCGTTGTAGAGGTCCACCGTAAAGATGAAGCGGATGCGCCCCTCGCGCAGGTCACGCTGTACCGACAGCCGCTCGTGGTCAGAACTCTCGCCAGTCAGCACCGCGCTGGGCACCTGCTTGGCCGAGAAATGCTCGGCCATGAATCGGGCATGGGCGCGACTGATGCAAAAGCCCAAGCCTCGCACCGTCCCGAGATCCGTGGCGTGTTCATGGGCCTGCTGCAGGACCCAGTCGGCGCGCGCCCGGTTGCCGGTTAACACCCCTTCCAGTTCGTCGGCGTCATAGCCGCCACGCTGCCAGCTCACTCGGCTCAGATCCACGGACTCATGGTCGGCCACGCCGAAGTAATGGAACGGCACCAGCAGGCGCCGCTCGATCGCATCCGGCAGGCGGATCTCGTGGGTGTAACGCTGGCCGAAGTGCTGGCGGATGTCGTCGGCATCCGTGCGCTCCGGGGTCGCCGTCAGGCCCAGCAGGCACTTGGGCCGCACATGGTCGAGGATTCGTTGGTAGCTGCCGGCGGTACTGTGGTGCGCCTCATCCAGCACCACGTAATCGAAATGCTCCGGGGCCAGCCGGTCGAGGTCCCGTGCATTCCAGCTCGCCACCGTACAGAACAGATGGCGGTCCTGACTCGGGCGCGCCCCGCCCACCAGCAAGTCACCAAACTCGTGGTCCTGTAGTACCTGCCGGAAGCTCGCCATCGCCTGACGCAGGATCTCCTCGCGGTGAGCGATGAACAGCAACGACGGACGCCCTTTATCCGCCTGCTCACGCGCAAAGCGCCGATAGTCGAACGCGGCGATCATCGTCTTGCCGGTCCCGGTGGCGGCGATCACCAGATGGCGGTCGATCCCCGAACGGCGTTCGCGCTGGATGTCCTCCAGGATCTCCTGCTGGAAGGCATACGGCCGCAGGTCGAAGAACGCGGTGGCGTCTTTCTGCGCCCCGGGCCCCGAGCTGGATTCCGACTCCAGTGCCTGTTGCAGGCGGGGTAGGTCGTCCGTGGTGAGCGGTTCGAACTCCGCCGGGTCTGCCCAGTGCGCCTCGAACGAGGTCTGGATCTGGCGCCACATATGCGGCAGCTCGTATTCACTGACCTTGGCCGTCCACTCCAGCCCCTCATCCATCGCTACCCGCGAGACATTCGCCGAGCCGATGTAGGCACTGCCAAACCCCGTGCCCCGATGGAACAGGTAGGCCTTGGCGTGCAGGCGCGTGCGGTGCGTGTCGTACGAGACCCGAATCTCGGTGTTCGGCAGGCCCAGCAGAAACTCGATCGCCTTGAGGTCGGTAGCCCCGAGGTACGAGGTCGTCGCGATCCGCAGCCTGGGAGAGCCATCCACCGTCGGGGTCTCGGTAAAGCGCTTCAGCGTCTCGCGCAGGGCGCGAATGCCGCTCCACTTGATGAAGGACACCAACCAATCTGCCCGCTCCGCACTGGCCAGCTCCTTCTCGATCTGCGTCACCAGACTCGGTGTGCGATCTGAACCGGTGAGCAGGCTGGACAGAGCCAGCGGAACATCCGGCCGTGGCGTCTCCTGCTGCCCCACCTGATCGGCGGTCGGAGAGCGCACCTCCAACAACTGCCGAAACGGCGGGTGGGGCAGGTCCTCCTCAATGCCCGACAGCGGATGCCCGGCCGCCGCCAGCGCATCCGCCAGGATCTGCACGGCCCGGGTCCAATCCTCATGCCCCTTCTCGCGCAGCTCCCCGGCCCGCTCCGCCAGCCGCTGGGCCAGTTCGGCCGCCAGGGTCATCGCCAGATCGTCACCCTCCAGCCCCTGGCTCCAGCGGGCGTGGTCCTCCAGCCCCAGGGCTTCCAGCGCCTGCCGTACCCGCGGCGTATCCAGCCGTTCATGCAGGCCGACCCATTCGGCCCCGGACCGGGACTTGGCGGCGCTATCCCGGCTCATGCGGAACGTCCGGCAATAAAGGCTTCGAGCAACGGGATGTCCGCAGGCGCCAGCTCGAGCCCGCGCGCCTCCGCCGGCGACACCCAGCACCAGCGATCGTGCACCGCCAGCACCGGGCTCTCGTCATCCGTCCACGCACGCAGCGCAACCAGCTCAAGGCTTCCGTTACCCGGAATCGGCGAACGACCGATCTCTTCCCCGACTCGAAGCTCCAGCGCCAGCTCCTCGCGAAATTCGCGGCACAACGCGGCCTCCAGGCTCTCGCCCGGCTCCGCCTTGCCACCGGGAAATTCCCAATACCCCGCCAGCGCCTGATCGGCCCCGCGACGCGCCAGAAAGATCCGCCCCTGCGCATCCTCCAGAATGCCGCAGACCACCACCGCCTGATTCGCTTCTATGAGCGTTTCCAACACCGGCTCTCCGTTAACCTCTGGCCGGATCGTACCAGGGAACGCCGCCACGGCTCCCGCCGGAAGCCCAATTCTCGCGCCCCGCGTGGTGGCTCCTCCCGTCACCCCACACTGCGCTAACGGTGATATACCGATTCTGTATAGCACCGCGCTCTGTCACGCCCGAACCGCCGCTTTCCACGTCTCGCCCCGAATCCGTTCACCCCCCCAAGCCTTCAACGTCGGCCCCTGCATCCCGCCTATGTTGGATCGCCGGGCCGATGTAAGACTTTGACTAAGCTCCAAAGATTCTTCGTCCCAGTGGGCCGGATGCCCCGCCACTCGACGCGATGCACACTACCATGATAAAAGCATGGTTTAGATGTGGTGGTGTGCCACCGAGAGGAGAACGACGGGATGATATGCAGAAACTGTATATCACCAATATGACAGATTCTGTCTAATCTACTGTTAGGACATAAAAAGGAGAAACCAGATGTCAGTTGATAGTGCCATAGAAGTCCTTGATGAAGATGATGAGGTTATGGAGTCGTATGTTCTTCTTCGTGAAATCAAGGCATACCTTGATGTCGGTCAAGGATCTTTTAATCCGCGAATAAAAATCAAAATATATAAAAGCAGCGTCATCCCGAGCGCAACTTATCACTTCGAAGTTAGTCATCACGTCCACACGCCAGAGCAAGCAGGGCCTTACTATCCTTCGCGAACCTCATGCGAATCAGAGCGCGAAGCAATACGACAAGCAATATCAACCACAACCAGCTTTATAAAGAGTGCTTTGCGTGTCGGCCATGAGCCAAGTGAAAGTTGGCTGGTGCCAAATGATGATTTTTAGACTTAATAATGCCCTAACAAGGAAATCCAGCCGACCCAAAAACCACTGCGCGGTTTTCGGTCGGCTGATTTGCGGCGTTATGTGCTCAATAGGTAAAGGAGTGAACGGCTCACGATGAAGTTTATACACACCGACCTTGGGCAGAGGAAGCGCGGAGAAACCGTAGAAATCACACTTACCGGGAACGCCGCGAATGTGCGCCTTATGGACAGTTCGAACTTCGCAGCGTACAAACGGGGCGGCCGCCATCGCTACCACGGAGGTCTGGCGAAGCGCTCACCGGTAAAGTTGCAGATCCCGAGCAATGGCCACTGGCATGTCGCAGTGGATATGCAGGGGCTACGAGGCAAAACGAACGCGTCAGTGCGAGTCCTACCGGGTGCCTTGCCAGAGATGAAAGAGCCAGCGCTATCGTCAGTCCCGGGTCTTGTGCATGACGAGCCGCCGCCGGGAGTATCAAGCGGACAGAAAGAGCACGATGTCTTCATCTCTCATGCGTCGGACGACAAAGAGTCGATAGTCCGAGACCTGGCGAATGCCCTTGTCGCCGAAGGCCTAGACGTTTGGTACGACGATTTCTCGCTCCGGATCGGAGATAGTTTGCGGCAGAAGATCGATCAAGGGCTTGCGCGCAGCCGCGTCGGCTTGGTTGTCTTCTCGGAGGCCTTTTTTGGAAAGGGCTGGGCAAACTACGAACTCGACGGCATCGTCTCACGGAGCGTATCGGGAGAACAGGTTCTTCTGCCTATTTGGCACGGCGTAACTAAGAAGCAAGTAATGGAGTACAGCCCATCGCTGGCTGACAAGGTTGCTCGCAGCACGGGTACTCACACAGTCGAAGAAATAGCGACAGAGATCGCGGAACTGATTCGTGAGTCACGCACATAACACGTCGCTCAACCGGACGCTCGTACCTCGCGCCGGTTAGCTATGCGTTATGTATTGATGCATGTAGGCGATCCTGATGGTTGAGATCCTATTGGCGACTGGAACACTTCTCACCGCGATGGCCGCGTTGGGAACCTCTATTGCAACGTTCAAAACATTGCGTGAGACGCGGCTGTCTCGAGAGGTGTCGACGAACCCGAAGCTTTTTCCCCTCGACTCGCAAGGCAGCGTGCATATCCAGCAGACCAAGCCGCAGCTCCAGCACACAGTCGACTTCGAAGGTATTAGGCTGGAAAACTTTGGCAGGGGGCCTCTGCTCAATCTCGAACTTCGTTGGTCCATTGATGTGAAGGAGCTGGTTGAGTTTCTGCGAGAAGTCGATCAGCGAAAGATCTATAACGTTCATATCCACGAAGGGCAGGACGAGAACTGGAATGAACTTAGGTTAAGCTGGAATCACTTCTACGCGCGTCAGTTGGAGGAGAGAGTACAAATAATCGCCCCGCGTGGCACAGAAGAACCCGTATACGTGCGACCTCCGGCGTTCTTCATGGAAGCCTTCGTGGTTTATTTGCACGTATTGATTCATGAGCGTGATGACAGGAAAAAGTATGTTCCTATTCCAAACTTTGTTCCGGCGGAACTCACTGTGCGCTACTCAAGTTTGGCAGAAGATACTTTTTCTCAGCGCTATGAGGTTGAACTGGAATACGAACACAATCAGACGCTCTTTGCCGACGAAGAAGGTCGCTACTATTTCCGATTGCATGTGAAGCACAAACATAACAAAAGCTTAAACATGGACCGGCTTTTCCCTCGCGCTCCAAAGCCGACCGGTTAAGCTGAGCGTTAGCATCTAAGGAGAGTTCATGGCAGAGCCAACATCTCAAAGTGTCATGGAGAAGTTCGAGTTCTATTTTTTGGCGCTTATCTTTACACTGCTTGGAGCCTCCGTTCAGACCGCGAACTTCACTTCGAGTCCAAACGTTTCCATTTGGATGGAGTTGGTTGGTTGGGCCTTATTGGCTTCTTCTGGCATTGCTGGCCTTTCTAAAGTGCAGTGGATTTCCAGCATGCTTTATACGAAGTCACGGAAGGAAAACTACGTCCAGATATCTCGGGATCTACGAGTAGCTCAACAAAAGGGGAGCCCCTACGTAATAGACGCTGAAAGCCAGAAATCAATGCCAATTCAGGAAGTGATTGCCAAAGTTGATGAAAATGCCGGTCGATTCGATGTTGTTCTTGACCGTCTCGGTAGGAAGCATGAGATCAAGCACTACGTTGAGTGGTGGTGTTTTGTCGCCGGTCTGCTGGCAGTTGGCGTTGCAAGAGGCTTGTCAGAACTATGCTAACCACGCGCTTCAGCCGACCTCAGGCCGCAATGCGGCCTTCCTCGGCTGAGCTTCGCCGTTATACCGAACACGAAGTCTGTATGCCGAACGTCTCATGTATCTAGAACGCTATCTCGTTGAAAAGCATTTTCGTGAGACCGAGCGACTCCTTCGGAAAATTCCGAACGATGACGTCTCTGAATGGATGCTTCGCCGGGGGTATTTCCCTGAGAACCACGTCGCCCCCCCTACGTTTGGAACTCACAACTTCACGCTTAGGAAGAAGCCGTACAATAGCAATATCACATCCCTGAAAAGGCGGAAGCTCATCGCGCTGTCCTATCCAAAATCGCTATTGACAGCGAGGAAGTTCGCCGTAATGGATCCGAGAAACTACCACGACATTGTCTTCTATCTAAATAAGCATTGGTCGACAATCCTCGATATACTTTTCCATAAAAATCTCAGAATCTACTCATATAGTATTCCCATACCCGTAACAAAGAGTGACTTCCCAGGTCTGAGCCGACTACGAGCCGGCCGGATGATATACGAGTGGATTCAGATGGCCGAGAATGACCTCGTATCCGACGCTGTATCGTACAAAGTCCTAGCGAGAACCGACGTCGCGAACTTCTATGCCTCGATATATACGCATAGCATTGCGTGGGCACTCGAAGGAAGGGAAGAGGCCTTTAAGGATAAGCATTGTTCGCTCTTCGGAAACAAGATCGACAAGTTATTCCAGTATTCCAACGATGCCCGAACGAACGGAATAGCGGTTGGCTCTGCCCTCAGTGATCTAGTCGCTGAAATCGTACTTGCGGACATCGATAGGCGTGTATCAGAAAAGCTATCAGATGTCGATTTTATTGCAGTTCGGTTTAAGGATGACTATAGAATTTTGGCGCAGACAGAGGAGGAGGCCAAAAAAGTACTCCGTCGGATTTCGGAGGAGCTTTCGGATATAAACCTATCCCTGAATGAGCGCAAGACCCACATTACTGAACTGCCGGATGGGCTGTATCGCGCTCACGATCGAGAGTATTTCCCGCACTCCCTGCGCTGGCGAACGGAAATACCTTTTAAAACATTCGAGCACACGTTGCTTATCGCGCTCGATGTGCATAGAAGATTTCCGGGGACTAGTATTCTCGAGAAGTTTATGTCTGAACTCTTTAGTCGAGAAAACAAGTTAAAGATTCGGTTCTCTAACGGAAAACGGCGGGAGCTCGATCAAGTAAAGAAGATGATTTCCCTGCTATTTCTTGTCAAGCGAGAATCGGAGAAGACGCTTTGCCACGTGCTTGCGATTATTCAGGTTGTCTACTTAGGAAAGAAACATATACGTCCAGAGCTAAAGGCTTACCTAAAAGCCGTCGTGGAATGGGAACTCAGGTCGGCGTCTAAAAAGGGGTCGGCGTTCGAGGTGGTCTGGTACGTGTTTTTCAGCCGATACTTAGGACTCGGTATCACAGAGTTTCGCAAAATGATTGATAATCCAGATGTGTCGGGTAACGAGTTCGTAAAGTGTATGCTCTCGAGCCAAAACAAACTCTTCTCAGACGCGGGCATTCAGCTCTTTAAGAAACCAAGTGAGTGCAAAGACGAGCTATTAGTCGATTATCTGGATGTATTCAAGAAATAGATGGCCGTCTCTGTATAACAATGCGCCTGAGCCGACGCCGTGAGACGCGGGTGCTTGTGATCCTGCGTCGGGGTCGGCGCGGCTCAGATTATCGTTATCCACGCAGGTAGGGTTCGGAGAATGACAACGCTAATACCTTCGCTGAACAGCTGCCTCCCACGGATGACGTCGGGCGAGAAGCGCTTTGCGCGGCGTCTGGAGCACTTCCTGGAGGACGACTACCTGTGCTGGTACGACGTGCCGGTAGGCGGGCGGTCGGCGCATCCGGATTTCATCGTGCTGCACCCGCAGCGGGGGCTGCTGATCCTGGAGGTGAAGGACTGGCGGCTGGAGATCATCCGGCAGATCGATCGCCAGGAGGCGACCATCCTGACGGACCGGGGCCTGAAGGTGGTGCCCAACCCGCTGGAGCAGGCGCGCCAGTATGCCTATCAGGTCATCAAGCCACTGGAGCGCGATCCGCAGCTGGTGCATCCGCCGGGGTCTTCGCTGCAGGGCCGGTTGATGCTGCCGTTCGGGCACGGCGTGGTGCTGGCCAATATTACCCGCGCGCAGTTCGAGCAGCAGGAGCTGGGCGAGGTGATTCCGGCCAATCGGGTCATCTGTCGCGACGAGATGACCGAGTCGCAGGATTCGGAGGATTTCCAGAAGCGGCTGTGGGACATGTTCACCGTGCAGTTCCCGCATCGGTTGTCGCTGCCGCAGATCGACCGCATCCGCGGCCATCTGTTCCCCGAGATCCGCATCCGCCAGGGCAGCCTGTTCGACGATGCGCACGACGCGGACGACACCGAATCCCCGGCCGATATGCTCCCGGACCTGATGCGGGTGATGGACCTGCAGCAGGAGCAGCTGGCGCGCAGCCTGGGCACCGGGCATCGGGTGATCCATGGCGCGGCCGGGGCGGGCAAGACGCTGATCCTGGTCTACCGCTGCCTGCATCTGGCGCGGGCCCTGCGCAAGCCGATCCTGGTGCTGTGCTACAACCGCACCCTGGCCGACCGCCTGCAGGCCATCCTGGCGGAGAAGGGCGCGGGCGATCAGGTGGTGGTGTACAACTTCCACCGCTGGTGCCACGCCCAGCTGCGCACCTACAACGTGCCGCCACCGCCGAATAACACGGACAAGCGGGCGTTCTTCGACCAGCTGGTGCAGCAGGTGATCGAGGGCGTCGACCAGGGGCAGATCCCCGGCGGGCAGTACGGCGCAGTGATGATCGACGAGGGGCACGACTTCGAGCCGCACTGGTTCCGGCTGGCCACGCAGATGGTCGACCCGGACACCAACTCGGTGCTGGTGCTGTACGACGACGCCCAGTCGATCTACGGCCGCAGCCAGAGCCGGTTCAGCTTCTCGAGCGTGGGCGTGGAGGCCCGCGGGCGCACCACCATCCTGCGGGTGAATTACCGCAACACCCGCCAGGTGCTGGACCTGGCCACTCGTTTCGCCCGCGAACTGCTGGATCCGCAGGAGGCCGAGGAAGACGGCATCCCGCTCGTGCCGCCGGAAAGCGCGGGCCGCGAAGGCCCGGAGCCCGCGATCATCCCCCTGCCCGCTCAGCCGCAGGAGATCGAATACATCGCCGGGCACTTCAAGCGGCTGCACGAACAGGGCCGCCCCTGGAGCGAGATGGCCGTGCTGCACCGCCGCGTGCCCGCCGCCGGCAAGATCCGCGCGGTGTTCGAGCGCGCGGGCATCCCGCTGGAAAACCTCGGGGATCGCAATCGCCAGAAGTCGGCCACCCCGGCCGACACGGTCAAGATGGTGACCATGCACTCCAGCAAGGGCCTCGAGTTTCCCGTGGTGGCCCTGACCGGCCTGGGCGAGATGGACACGGCCGAGGAGCGCGAGGCCGAAGAGGCCCGCCTGCTCTACGTGGCCATGACCCGGGCCATGGACGAGCTGATCGTCACCGGCCCGCCGCAGGCCCCCTTCCTCCGCCGCATCGGCGAGGCCGCGCAGGCCTGAACCCGCGGGCCCGGGCGGGCGCTGGCGGTTACCCTCTATGCTGCGACGGGTTTAAAGGGGCGAGCATCCTCCACGACGAGACCATGACCCAGACTGGCGATCGCGGCGTGGACCGCCTCGATCCTGGAGCGGTGATCCACGTCGATTAGCCGCCGGATCGCGCCCTCATGGCTGCCCATTCGGCGCGCCAGTTCCGAGTTGCTGACCCCTTCCGCCCGCATGGCGACCCGGAGCGCGAGTTTGGCGGCGATCAGGGGCGACACCGGCGCGATGGCCTCGCCCGGTTCTGGGTCGGTGGGGGAGGGGATGGGGCGCCCCTCCATGACATAGCCAGCGAGCGCCGCGCCCAGGGCCTCACCCATTTCGCGCAGCGCCTCCTCTTGAGATTCCCCGTCCGTCAGGGCCTCGGGCACGTCCCGGCACGTGGCCAGGTAGTGGCCGCCTTCGTCGCGTTCGAGTTGTACGGGGTATGCGTAGCGCATGGCTCTGTCCTCAAATGTCGTTCGGGTCGATACCGAGCTGCTTGCACATGGCTTTCAGCAGCCCGGGGCCGATCTCCTTCTTACGGTCCTTCAGGGTCGTAAAGCGGTCACCGTAGTAGATTCGGCCATGGCTCCCTTTCCCTTGGTGCTCGACCAGTTGAACCGGCGTGCCGGTTTTCTTTCCCAGCTTCTGCAGCCGCTTCAGGTATTCGTTTCCATTCATGTTGCGGCCCACTAATCCCTTGCCCATAGACTCGTACATTTGTGTACGAGTCGTCAAGCTGTTGTGTAGCTGATGCTCGGTCCGGGCTCCAGTTTTTCACCGTAGTCAGGGACCTACGGCTCTCCATGCGCGTGGGCGGGCCCTTGAACCGACGTCCTGGACCGCCAAATAGCTTGATCGGGAGCGAGAACTTCGGGGGCAATTGCCGCTTGCCCTGCGGTGTGCCACCTGTTGAAGGAGTCCACCAAACGGTAATGGACCACACGAATCCTTCCCCATCGCCGCCGGGGTCACCTTTGACCGCCTCGTGGACGGCGTCTAGCGTCAAAGGAGAGGGGCAGGGAACGGCTCCGGCAAACCCGTTGCAACCTCGCGGAATCGCGAAGGAGGCACACCATGCGCAGCGTAGACAACATGCCGGTGCTCGACTGGCAGGACGGCAAGAACGCCATGCGGGCGAAGTTCCAGGTGATGCACGAGGAGCCGGTGGTGCTGAAGATGCCGGCCGACATAGACTGGTCGGTGAACGAGGGCGAGTTCGGCTGCACGCTGGACGAGAACGGCGTGCCACACGACTGCGAAGGCGGCAGTCTTCTGCATCGGCTTGCGGAGCTCAATGACATGCCCGGACCAGGGAAACACTGACCCATGTACACACTCGCGTTGGTACCCCAGGTTTTCCGAGGCAAGGCGCGGCGTGCAGCCGGTAGTGGTTCTACCGGCAAGGGCCGCAACGCAGGATCGGGGAACCTGGGGTGCCAACCCCGAAGGGGCTCGGCCGCTTTTGCGCGCGCACGGCGTTGCGGTTCCCTTGTGCAGAATGACTGCACGGCAGTCACCGCGCCTTGTTCGCACGCAAAAGCGACTCGAGCGCGAGCGTGTACATGGGTCAGTGTTCCCCTATAGGACATCGCGCAGGCCTGCGCCTACTCCAGCTCCCGCGTGGATATCGACGCCGCCGGCTCCCGCATCATCGTGCACGACTGATCGGGCCTGCGCCGCCGGCCCGACCGGCGGCGACCCTGCAACCTGGAGCGGTGGCCGATGTCGGTGATCCACCACGAGATGGAGATCGACGCCGCTCCGGAGGCGGTGTTCGAGCTGATGGCCCGGGTGGAGGCGTTCGCCGCCTACAGCGAGGCTATCGAGTCCATCACCTGCGTCGGGCCCGAGCGCTACCGCTGGCGTGTGCGGGTGGCCGGGGTGCCGCTGACGTTCGACGTGGAGGTGCTGGTCGCGGTCCCGCCACGTCTGCTCGGCTGGCGCGCGCTGGCCGGCTTGTCCTGCGAGGGCTGCTATCGGCTAACCCCGAGCGCGCGCGGCACGCATCTGGAACTGGCCGTGCGCTGCGGCGACGAGAACCCCCTGACCGACGGCCTGCTCGGCCTGGCGGCCCACCCGTTGCTGGATGCGCTGGGGGCGGAGGTGGTGCGCAACGCCTGGCCGCGCCTCCACGGGGCGTGATGCCTACGCCTCCGCGTGGAACTCGCGGTATTCGTCGAGGAAGGCGAGGCGGGTAGTTTCGGTGACGCGATCGATGAACAGGGTACCGTCGAGGTGGCCCGAGGCAGCAGGCTCGCGCCCCGCGCGGTGAACACGGGGTCCACCAGCGTCAGGCGAGTGGCTGTCAGGTAACCGGTATTTCACTCGGCGACGCGATAGCACAACCTGCACAGTTGGTTGTACATGTGGGCCGGCCGGCCTATACTTGTACAAGTCAAGGTACAGGAGGCGCCATGAAGATTGTTTCATTCACCGAGGCTCGCAACGGTCTCAAGGCCGTACTGGATGGGGTGGTCAACGATGCCGACACCACGGTGATTACGCGCCGTGATTCGGAGGATGCAGTGGTCATGTCACTTGATCACTACAACAGCCTGATGGAAACGGTGCATCTTTTGCGTTCCCCTGCCAATGCAGAGCACCTCAACAGGTCCATTACGCAATACAAGGCAGGAAAGGCGACCGAGCGTGCGTTGGTAGGTGGGGATGAGTAGTCGGTTGCTTTGCTGGACCGACGAAGCATGGACTGACTACCTCTACTGGCAACGTCAGGACAAGAAGACCCTGAAGCGGATCAACAAGTTGATAGAAGACGTGAGGCGGTCTCCATTTGAAGGCATTGGCAAGCCGGAAGCCCTCAAGGAGAACCTGGCGGGTTTCTGGTCGCGTCGGATTGATGACACCAATCGACTTGTGTATGCGGTGGAGGATTCGTCTATCACGATCATCTCCTGCCGATATCACTATTAAGTGCGAGGTCGACTACCGACGCATCCGGTTGTGTGCGTCAAGTTGTGCAGAAATGAGTCGGCCATGTTCGGTTGGTCCGTATGGCTCAGGCGGCCTCGGCCTGCCGGAGCAAGATCTTCTTGTGTTCTTTGAGCAGATCCATGTTCAGGTAGCGGTTGTCCTCCAGCCAGCCTTCGTGGATTTCGACGGCCAGGGCCCGCACCAGACGTAGACAGCTGTGGGTGTTGGGGAAGATCCGGACCACCCGGGTCCGGCGCCGGATCTCCTCGTTCAGCCGCTCGAGCATGTTGGTGCTCTTCATGTGCTTGTGGT